>JAGNMU010000003.1 GCA_017991005.1 Gemmatimonadaceae bacterium
GCGCTGGCCGCGGCATCACCAACGGCGAGACGCGCGATGTCGCTGGCCGCATCGAGATAGGCATCGAGCGTCGTGGCCGACGGCAGCTGCACATCCGCGATGTTGTCGAAATTGGCGCTCTTGGTATCGAGCGGTAGCCAGGAGTCCGCGTTGATGTCGATCGACAGCAACTCCCGGACCGAGCGAGTGTATTCCGCGCGATTGAGCCGCTGGAACGTCCGGTTGCCCGGATTCGGATTGCGAGCGGCCGACGCGTCCATGATGCGCTCGAGCGTCGTCATCAGCACGTCGAGCGTATCCCCGCCCGGTTTCGCGCGCCCCGGCGGCGGCATCATCCCCGTGCGCAACTTGCCGATCATCTTCTCGGCAATGTCGGGCGAGGTGTTGGCCACCGTCAGCAGGTCGAAATTGGCGAGCGACAGATTGCCAAGCTTGCGCTGTTCGCTATGGCAACCGGCGCACGTCTTCTTCACCACGCCCGTCAGCGCGTCGGGCGCGATCGTGGAGGCAAAAGGTGTTGGCGCCGGATGCGACGCAAAGGTTCGGCGTGCAACCGGCGGTGGCGTCAGCGGCGTGGCCGACAGTGCCGCGCGCGTCGGCCGGTTGCCGGCAAACACCGCGGGGACGATCCGCGCCGCATTGAGCGACGTAGGACTGTCGAGGAGCACTAAGGCGGCCAACAGCAGCGCGAGGCTGCCGCCGGCAGCGACGTGTGACTTCATGCCCGGTCCTCAGGGTCAGCGCGGGGTCGGTGGGATACTGACCCCGAAAGGTGGGACGCGCGAGAAACAGCGACCGCTGAAAGGTACTAAACCCCACAGCAGGGCGCATCTGCGAGCGATGCAAAGGAACCCGAGAAAACACCACGAACGCAGAGATCAACCACCCGGCCACTCCCTGCGTATCCTGACGACGGCAACCGTACGCCTCCCGCCACGCGGAGGTGCACGGACAGCCGTCGTCTGACTACGGAGCACGAGGGTGCTCCGTTGGAAGCCCGATTCGGGCTGCCCACCGCCAGGAGGATGGCCTCGTGCGTATGCGCTGGATACTGACGGCTACAGCCGTGTCGGCGTTTCTCCAACCGAAGACGGCCTTCGGTCAGCAGCACCTCAACCCCGTCGTCGACCTCCTGTCGGCGCACAAGCCGGTCTTCGGACTCTATGCGCCGGCCAATCGCCGCGTACGACCCGGCCAGCCCGCGCCTCCGGCCGACTCGATGAAGTCGCAGGCACAGCTCGCCAAGGATGCCGTCGGCTATGCGCTTCAGGACTACATCTTCGACGGCAGCATGGAGGGCAACTTCGACGGCGGGTACGCGAATTTCTCCGAATTCGCCAAGGGCGCCGATGCCGCCGGCATGCGCAGCGGCAAACGCCTGACCCATCCACTCTTCGTCAAGACACCGGAAATTGCGCCGGACCAGGCAAAGGCCGGTGAGCGTATTGCCAAACAGCTCAACCTCGGCGTCAGCGGCATCGTGTTCGTCGATGTGCAGAGCGCCGACGAAGTGAAGGCCGGCCTCAACATGATGCGGTTCAAGTCCAAGGGCGGCACACGCCCCGACGACGTCGGCGATGCGCCCGCACGGTGGGGCATGAGCGAAAAGGACTACAAGGACAAAGCCGACCTGTGGCCGCTCAATCCGAAGGGCGAACTCGTGAACTTCACGATCGTCGAAAGCAAAGCGGGTCTGGCCAAAATCCGGGAAATCGCTGCCGTGAAAGGGATCGGTGTGCTCTTTCCGGGCGCCGGCACGCTGCGCGGCGTCTTTACGAGCCCGCCCGATGCCAACGGACAGCGCGTGTTCGACGAAAAGGGCTGGGAGAATGCCATTCAGCAGGTGCTCGCCGCCTGCAAGGAATTCAAGGCGTCGTGCGGCTATCCGGCCGGTGCGGCAGATATCGAGATGCGCATGAAGCAGGGCTTCGATGTGTTCGTGATCGGATGGGGTGAGCCCGGCTTCAAGGCCGTGGAGATCGGCCGCAAGGTCGGCAACCGATAACGGCTAATCGTCACAAACAAAGCGGGCGGGCCAGTGATGGCCCGCCCGCTTTGTTTGTGACTCCGAGACGTGTTACGGGTTGCGGTTCAGGCAGCCCGTGAACAGCGGATTGTTCCGCTCCGGGAACGGAACGATGAAGTTCACGTCGGTTCCGTACGTGTCGCCGGGACGCAGCGACATCGCGCCCGTCGGAAAGACCGCGTTCTGTGCACGGCCGTACTGGCGCATCAGGCGACGCATGTCGCCAAGCCGATGACCAGTGAGCCACATCCAGAAGGCGCGTTCCTTGAACAGCATGTCCACCGCATCGGCCTGCGTGGTTGGCGCAGCCGCGAGCGGCGTGATGGCCGTGGCCAATCCCGTCGCGCGAAGGGTGTTGAGCTGCGCAAACATCGCATCACGATCACCCTGTGATCCGCCAGCCGTTGCATTCAACCGTGCTTCGGCTTCGATCAGACGCGCCTCGACACCATCAGCAAGCGTGACCGTAGACCCCTGCGACGGATACTTCTGCTCAACCGGCAGATTGCGGCTGGTGCCGTCAAAACCCACGCGCGTGGATGGCGTCCACGGGACACGCGGATCAGCCGGTGTGGTGAGGTAGTTCAGGCCGTTGATCCCTTCACTGGTCCCCACCGTGTAACGCGAGCCAGACTGGAACGTCGCGTTGAACACGCCGTTCTGCTGACGACCCGTCGCCACTGAGTGAAACACCTGATACTTGAAGCTCGTCGGCACGGCCGATACAGCCGCCGCGGCCTGTGCAAACTGGCCGGAGTTGAGCAGCACGCGGCCTTTGCCGACAGCGGCCAGGCTCTTGTACGATGCCCCGGTGGCCAGCGTATTGGCCGTATCCAACGAACCGCCAGCCGCCGTCAACATCTGCACCGTGGTGAGCGGCGCGCTGTAGTTGAAGGTTCCGTCGTCGTTCACCGAGCTGAATGGCACGCCCGAGCAATACGCTTCCGCGAAGAACATCTCGGAGTAGCCACGGATCGCGTACATCTCGCTCAGCGAATCCTTGACCGCTGCCACCGTCGCCGACTTGACGGCGGCCCACGCCTTGATAGCCGAGCCCATCCCTGCACGCGCCTGATGCAGGTTGTTGTACATGGTGTTGGTGGCGCCACCCAGTACTTCCGTTTGTTTGCGTCCGTCCGTGAAGTACCGGTCGGCGAAGGTGTCGGACGTCTGGATTTCATCCGACATGTTGCCGGTGGACACGAGGAAACCATCCTGCGTTCCGGAGAACGCGACGACGAAGTCCTGGAGCGCGCCGTTGCGGAGCGTAGTCGCACCGAGCGACCCGCCCAGCGCCGTCTTCGCCAACACGTCTGGCGTTTCAACGGCCAGAATACCTGTACTGCAACTCGCGAGTGTTGCCGCAGCGGCAATGACGCCGACCGGACGAACTGCCCGACGAGCAGTGGAAAGAAAGCTCATGGTTGCTCGCCTCAGAAGGAGAAGTTCATACGGAACGTGAAGTACCGCAGCGGCGGGGTTGCGAAATACTCTTCGCCGCCGCGCGTGTCGGTGTTCGAGGCCGACGCTTCGGGATCCACCCCTGAGTACTTGGTCGACACGCCGAGATTCCGTCCGGTGAGGATCATGCTCCAGCGCTCGGCGCGCAGCGCGTTCGCCCACTTCGTGGGCATTTCGTACGACACCGACGCTTCACGCCACCGCGTAAACGCTCCGTCTTCGAACATGCCGGTATACACCGACTGCGACGTCGCGAGCGCGGCGGCCTGCATTTCAAGCGAGGCCGTCTTATCGTAGCGACCACGGCACGACACGCCGTTCATGCACTGGTGGCGCAGTGTGTTGTTGAACTTGAGGAAGCCCCACTTGCTGTCGATCTGCGACGAGAAACGCAGCTTGCGGTTGAACAGCTCGATGCTCGGGCTGAACGCGATTTCGCGCGTCGGGAACGTGCCGCCCTGGAACACGGCCGTGTCGGCAAACGTCGCGGACATTTCGCTCAGCACGATGATGCCGTCGCCGTTCGCGTCGGCGTACTTGAGGTTCTTGTCCCAGAGTCCGTACAGCGGATACCCCGGCAGATTGCGCTGCGTGTTGCGGTTACCCGAGGCAATCGGCGAGACCCCTTCTCCCAGCTTCAGCATGCGGTTCTTGTTGGTCGAACCGGTCAGTGTAAAGTCGATGCCGATGTTCTGCTGGTCCAGAATCTTTTGGTTGTACGTCAGCTCGATACCGGTGTTCTGGATGTTGCCGATGTTCACGAACTGGTTCGTCAGGCCCGACAGCGACGGCGCGATGAGCCGGCTGATCAGGGCGTCCGTCGTCTTCTTGTTGTACGAGGTCACTTCGATGTTGGACCGGCCGGAGAATGCCGTCAGATCGAATCCATATTCGGTTTCCGCAGAGAACTCCGGCTTGAGTTCGGAGTTGCCCAGTGAACCCAGCGAGGCACCCGGCGTGTCGGTACCACCGGACAGCGTGGTCGGACCGGCGGAATAGAACAGTACCGCCGCCGTCGCGCCGGGGATCTGCCCCGACGCACCGTACGTGCCGCGCAGACGCAGCGAATTGATGAAGTCCGGCTTATGGAACCAATCGTACTCCGAAATCATCCACGATGCGCCGAACTTCGGATAGTACACCGCGTTCGTTTTCGTACCGAACGCGCTGGCCGCGTCACGCCGCACGCCACCGGTCAGGAACAGCTTGTCATCGAGCGCGACCTGCTGCTCGATGAAGTAGCCGAGCGTGCGGTTCTCCGAACGCGTCTGCGTGCTGGAACGCGTCGCCGCCGCCGAGACCGTCACGCCGCCCGGTGGCAGGGCGATGCCTGTACCGGTCGTGTTGCTAACCGCCGTCCGGATGTACTGCATGCCGACCGACGTCTTCGAGTTGAGCCACGGCAACAGCTGGAACGTGCCCGTGCCGTTCACATCCACCGACTGCTGGTTGATGTCGGCGCGCGTGCTCGTGATGCTACCCGTCCGTGTCGTCCCCGTGTTCGGGCCTTCGCCGACCTTTGCAAGGAACAAGTCGTTGCGGTTGGTATAGTCCGAGCCCACCGAAGCGCGCGTCGCGAGCCAGGTGAACGGCGTGAACTGCGCCGACGCGCTGTTGATGAAGCGATTGATCGCCTGCGTCGTGGTCTGTGAGAGCACGTCGCCCATCATGAAGGAGCGATAACCCTTGAGCGAGTCGCCCTGCGCGTCGCGCAGGTCGCCGCGCCAGGCACCGCCAAGCGCGGCCACCATCAGGCCGTTGGCGTTGTCCTCGTTCTGCGGCAGGCGCAGATCGGAGTTCACGTAGGCCGAGGAGACCTGCAGGAACAGGTTCTTCGCCAACTGCGCCGACAGGTTGGCGCGCAGGCTGTTGCGGGCCAATGCGTTCGGACGCATCTGCGCGGACGGGAGCGAACTCACACCGCGGCGCGTCTGGAGCCGGCTGATTTCGTTCTCCGGCATCTTGTAGACGCCCGTTTCCGTTTCAGTCTGCCCCGACACAAAGAACTGAACCTGATCGTTGCCACCCGACGCCTGCAGGTTGTATTGCTGGCGATCACCCTTGTCGATCGGCGTCAGGCCCGGCGTGTTGAGCACGTTGCCGTGCGACAGCGAGTCGACCGTGCAGGTATTGGCGGCGACGGCCGTCAGCAGACAGATGGAGGAGGCCGCCGTCGGTGACGTCTTGCCCCACAACGACCACAGGTCCGGGTACTTGGAGGTGTTGTCGATCTGGCCGTTTTCGGCCGAGAACGTGTAGCGCGTCTTGCCGGCCTTGCCGCGCTTGGTCTTGATGACGATCACGCCGTTGGCCGCTTCTGTACCATAGAGCGTGGCGGCCGACGGGCCCTTGATGACTTCGATCGACTCGATTTCGGCCGGGTTGATGTCATCGAGACGCGACGGGCCTGAACCACCAACGCCCAGCGCGTTGTTGGTGGTGGAGGTGGCGCGCACGCCATCAATTACGACGATCGGATCGTTGCTCAGCGAGAACGAGTTCTGGCCGCGAATACGGATGCGCGAGCCGGTGCCGGTGGCGCCGGTCTGCACGACCTGCACGCTCGACGCACGACCCGACAGCAGACCACCCATGTTGGTCACGGGAAGCTCGGCCAGCTTGTCGGCCACCGCGATCTGCGCGGTGCTGTTGGCCAGTTCGACCTTGCGCTGACTGCCGGTCACCGTGGTCACCACGGCGGCGAGCGAAAACGCGGCCTGCGTGATGGCGACGTCCGCGACAGCGGGAGCGTTGACCGTCACGGTGACCGTGAGCTTCTTCGGCTCGTAGCCGATGCGATTGACATCGAGCGACACCGTCCCCGTGGGAACGTTCCGGAGCGTGTACCGGCCGTTTTCCGCCGTCAGCGTCCCGTTTTGCGTGCCCGACACCAGGACGCGCACCTGCGAAACAGGATTTCCCGTGGCGGCGTCCGTGACGCGCCCAGAGATGATGCCGCCGGTCGTACCCTGAGCGGCAAGTGGTGAAACGCCCAACGCCACCAGCGCCGCCACCGCACTCAGCACACGAGCGGCTGACGACACCATACCAGACCACGGATGCGGACTGGTCGAGCGCTATCGCTCTCCCACCGACCCTCGAGCACGTTGAAACACGCGCATGTCGCGTCTCCCTTGAGGAGGATACCGATCCGACCGCGGGAGTGCGATCGGTTGTGCTACCGCCCACGACCGAGCGCGCCTCGGGCGGAGGCGTGCTGCGGAATGACAGTGCATGTGGAGTGCACGGGCACATTGGCGCCCGTAGCGAGAAGCGACGGAGGGCCTGCGCTGAAAGGAACTCGCGCGCGAAGCCGTTACAAGGCGGGAAAGTCGGTGAAGCGAGACGTCGGGGCCATCGTACGAATTCCGGACCGGACTGTCAATAGATCGACAGCATCATCCCCGAAATCGGTTGCGTTATATGCGTATGTGCGAAATCAACTATGCACGCGGGCACACTCGATCCGCGCCGGTCGTCCGTCCGACGACCGACATTGCCGCTGTCCGGTCAGGGCGCCACTGGTGGCAACGCCAGCAGCGCGGCCTTCATCGCGATCGAATCCGGCATGATGGCCGTCGGACCGGCCGGCACGCCGTTGAGCTTGAGGATGTAGGCGAGCGTTCCCGCGTACTCATCGCGCGAGAGCGCCCCAGGATTGCTATCCGGCATCGTCGTGCGAATCAGCTCGTACAGCTCCAACAGCGCGCGCCCGTGCCACTTGGACCGAAAGTCCGCACTTGTCACGTCCTTCTTTTCGTGACATTCGGCACAGACCTTGGCAAACACCGCTTCGCCGGCCGTCGCCTGCTCCTCCGTGTACAACGGCGTCGAGTCGCGCGGCGTCACCGGATGCGTCACCGCATGCGTCATCGAGGCGCGGCCAGCCGATACGGCGGGTGTCGTTACGCGCGTACCATGGTAGGTCGACACGTGCTGAACTGCGCTGACCGATCGTTCGCCGTGGGATGACCCGTTGGCTCTGCCGCTGGCATTGCCGCTGGCATTGCCCCAGGCGCCCAACAGCACGGCGGTCGTCAAGATCAACGTCGGAATCGTGGTCGGAAGCGTCATGAGGGAGTGAACGTGGAGGCGATCGAAAACGCTGGCCGTATCCTAATTGACCGGGACCATTTCTGCGGTGATTTGCTTCGGAGCGCACAGGTTGGCATCTTCGCGCATCACATCCGCCGCGGATGCTGCGGTCACCCTAACCATCACGCCATGTCGGACGCCTTCGAAGCGGCTCTCGATCCTGCTCTCGATCCTGCCACAGTGCCGGCCTCTCTCGCAACCCCGACCGCGTCTGCCGATGGGGTCGACGCGATGCCACGCCGCGATTTTCTGCGCATGGCGGGAGTCGGTGCCGGTGCCCTCCTCGCAACCGGCTGTGCGTCTGGCAGTGCCTTCGCCAACGCGACGCCTGTCACGGGGCTGGACCGCAAGGGACCGCGGGATTCCGGGGTGGGGCACGTGGTGGTCATTGGCGCCGGGGCATGGGGCGGCTGGACGGCCTACCATCTGCGCGAACGCGGCGCGCGGGTGACCCTCATCGACGCGTACGGTCCCGGCAACTCGCGATCGACCAGCGGCGACGAAACGCGCGGCATCCGCTCGTCCTACGGCGATCGCGCCGTCGGCGATCTCTGGACGCCGTGGGCGCGAGCGGCGATCGAACGGTGGTCACTCTTCGAAAAAGAATGGGGTCCGGTGTTCAAGACCAAATTCTTCCATCAGACTGGCGACGTCATCATGCGCGCCACCGAAGAGCCCTTCATCAAGAAGACCGTCGAGTTGTGGAAGGCCAACAACGTGCCTCACGAGGTGATCACCGGCGACGAAGCGCGCAAGCGGTGGCCGGTCATCGACGCACGCGACATCACCGTTGCCATCACGGAGCCTGACGCGGGCGTCGTGCGCGCTCGCGCCGCGACACAAGCGGTCGCCGCAGTCGGGCAGCAGATGGGAGTCAAACTCCTGATTGGCCGCGTCCGTCTGGGCGAGATGCGCGGCAATCAACTCGACGGGGTCATCCTCGAGGACGGCACCGTCGTTCGGGGTGACTCGTACGTCTTCGCGTGTGGGCCGTGGCTGCGGAAGCTCTTCCCGTATCTCGACAACCGGATGCGCGTGCCGCTCGGCTACGTCTGCTACTTCGGTGTCCCCGTGGCAGACTCGCGCTTCACCTATCCCAACCTGCCGAGTTTCAACTTCCCCGGCGTAACCGGCTGGCCGGTGCTGCCGGTCGACAGCCGTGGCTTCCGTGTGCGAGGCGCGATCGCCGCGCCAAACCCGGCGGGCGCCGCCGCACCAGGCAACCCCACCGGCGCGGCCGGCCCGACACCGCCGCGCCCCGCGCCAGCGCCGGTCGATCCCGCGCAACAGGACCCCGACACCAGCTCGCGATGGGCGACGCAGGATCGCATTGATGGATCGCGGCGCTTTCTGGCCGCGCGCTTCCCGTTGCTGGCCAACGCACCGTTGCTGGAAACGCGCGCCTGTCACTACGAATCCAGCATCAACGCCAATTTCATCGTCGACAATGTCCCGGGCACGACCAACGCCTGGATCGCAGGCGTCGGTCAGGCGGAAGGATTCAAGTTCGGGCCGGTAGTGGGCGAGTACGTCGCGCAGCGCGTGCTCGGAAACGCCGGTGACCCGAAACTCGTGAAGGCGTTCAAGCTCCCCACCGAGCAGTACGAAGCCATCACGCCGCCCCGATAAGGCGGCGTGATGGCTGGCGGCACTCGCTGCTTACCGCCCCCCGCGCTTGCCCCAGGTGGGCGGCGCGGGTTCGTTTTTCGCGCGATCGCCTGGCTTCTCTTTCAACAGGCGCATCGCCTCCGCTACGGCGCGTTCCAACTGCGCGTCGCGGCCCGCGACCACATCACGTGGCCAGTTCTCCACTTCGATATCGGGCGCCACCCCTTCGTTCTCGACAGCGAACTTCCCGTCGCGTGAGAAGAACCCAAAGCGTGGTGCAATCATCGATCCGCCATCGACAAACGGCGGCGTATCCGTCGTCGCCACCAGCCCGCCCCACGTCCGCATCCCCACCAGCGGACCGAGCTTGCGTCGCTTGAACATGAACGGCATGAGATCACCGCCCGAGCCCGCCATTTCGTTCACGATCATGACCTTGGGTCCCCAGATGCCGTTGGCGGGACTCGTGAACGGATAGCGCTCGCCGACCGGATTGTTGAAATACCCGTCGTAGTCGCGCCCCAGCAGATCGACGATGTAGTCCGCCGCCGAGCCACCACCGTTGTATCGCTCATCCACCACCACCCCCTGTCGATCCTGCTGTGCGAAGTAGTAGCGATTGAAACTGGTGTAGCCCGGTTGTCCGGTGTTGGGCAGATACACATAGGCGATCGTGCCGCGGGAGATCGAGTCTACAATGCGACGATTGCGCTCGACCCATGCCCGGGTGCGGAGTCCCTGTTCGTTGGCCACCGGGACGACGGTCACCTGACGGGCGCCTTGCACATCCGGTCGGCTGTTCACCGTCAACACGGTTTGCCGATTCGCCGTGCCGTCCAGCAGCCGATACAGATTGTCGGGCGCGCGCAGCTCGACGCCGTTGATTGCCAGGATGTAGTCGCCCGTCGCCACATTCACGCCGGGTGTCGCCAGCGGGGCGCGCAGTTCGGGGTTCCAGCTTTCGCCGTCGTAGATGCGCGCCACGCGATAGCGTCCGTTCTCCACGGCGAAATCGGCACCCAGTAGTCCGCCCGTATTGGTCGGGACATCGGGAAGATCGCCGCCACGCACATACGAGTGACCGATCGCAATCTCCGCACCCATGTTGTCCATCAGGTAGTTGAGATCGGCGCGATGCATCACGTACGGCAACAATGGCGCGTACATCTTTTTCATCGCCGGCCAATCGCTGCCGTGCGCATTTTGCACGTAGAGATTGTTGCGCTGGTTCCGCCACCCCTCGTTGAAGATCTGCGTGAACTCTTCCCGCGGATCGATGTAGGCGCGCAGCGTCGCATTCAGGCGACCAGCCCCGGCCGCCGGAATCGTGCGATCGGCATCCACGAGATACAACGCGCCCTGCGCGCCGCCCGTGCGATACAGCAGCTTCCGGCCGTCAGCGCTCACCACGTATTGCGCCACGCCCTGCGCAAACACGGACGCCCGACGTGCGGTGAGTTGAAAGCGGTGCAACGTCCCACCACCCGCACCGCCGCCGGCCGTACCCGTGGCGGGAACCGGCTCGACAAAAAACACGGTCCCCGCTGGTCCGGCACGCAGTTGCGCATAGTCGCGCTCATTGACACCGGTCACGGCCACGATGCGTTGCTGCATGCCGTCAAATTCAATCACCACCGGGCGCGGCACCGACGGCGTCGCACCGGCGGCGAGTGCGGCGGAGGCCGGCGCTCGACTGCTGTCAGACGCAGTGCGTGCGCTGTCCCCCCGCACGCGACCGGACTCATCATCACTCTCCGGCAGCAACGGCGACGCCTCACCTTTCGACAGGATCGCGAGATACAAGGCGCGCGTCTCGGGTCGGTCGTACTTGGACATATCCAGCAGCGAGGAATTCAGCGCGAAGTTCGTCGACGCAAAGAACCAGAGGTATTTGCCGCCGGCATCCCACGCCGGTGAGGTGGCATCCGCCAGACCGTCGGTCATCTGCGTCACACGTCCGCCCTCGACGTCATACACGAAGATCGCGCGGAACAGCGACTTGAGCCGCTTCGGGTAGGCGAGCCACCGCGAGTCGGGACTCCAGACGGGCACGATCGAGCGGTCCGCCATGAAATACGGATCGGTGTCGGCCACCTTCGCCACACCACTCGCCACATCCATCACCCAGATACGGAAGTGCGTGTCTTGATACGCGATCTTTCGCCCGTTGGGCGACCATGCCGGTGCGTATGGCCGACTCGGCTCGGGCAGGGCAATCTCGCGCGGCGTGCCCATGCCATCCTGCGGCGCGATCACCAGGCGGTATTCGCCCGATTTGTCGCTGAAGTACGCGACGCTGCGACCATCGGGTGACCAGATCGGCAAAATTTCCGACGAGCCGCCCGCGTGCGTGAGATTCCGCACATCGCCCTTCTCCGCTGGGATCGTGAAGATCTCGCCGCGCGCTTCAACTGCGGCACGCTTCCCCGTCGCCGACAGCGCAAGATTGGTGATGCGGGCCGACACATCCTTCCACTGTGGCATCATCCACGGAAAGTCACCCGACGCCGTGATCGGAATGATGCGTGCACGAGCCGTCTTGGGATCGTACTCATGCAGGTATCCCGCCTGCTCGAAGACCACCACGCCGGCACCGGCGTCGAGTGTCTTCACATCGAAGTCGGTGAACGTCGTCACCTGCGCGAGCTTCCGGGACCTGGTATCGAACGACCACACGTTCGACACGCCGTCGCGGTCCGACAGGAAATACACCACATCACCCACCCACGCCGGATCCATCTCCTTGCTCCCGGCGAACGGCGTCGTATCGACGGCCATCGTTTTCAGATCAAGGATCCAGATCGGTCGATTCTGCCCGCCGCGATAGTTGCGGCGCTCCTCGTCCCACGATGTCGCCATGCGATACGCCACCCGACCGCCGTCGGGCGAAATCTTTCCCTGATTCGCGCGTGGCATCGGCATCGCCGTCTCCACACCGCCGGTCACCGGCACGGTCCAGAAGCGCGGCACGCCGTTCGCCGCCCACGTGGCACGTCCCGAATTGAAGACCACGGCTTTGCCGTCGGGTGTCCATCCCTGGACGAGGTCCGCACCGGGATGCCACGTCAATCGTGTGGGTTGCCCCCCTTCGACCGGCACGACATACACATCGGTGTTCCCGGCGTACTCGGCGCTGAATGCGATCTGTCGGCCGTCGGGCGACAACTTCGGGCTTTGCGTCTGCCCCTGAAAACTGGTCAGTCGTCGCGCCGCTCCGCCCGCACGCTCCACCACCCAGATGTTGTTGGCGTACGCGAAGGCCACATGCTGCGCGCTGACGGACGGCGAGCGCAACAGGCGCGTCCCCGTGGCACTCTGCGCGTCGGCAGTGAGCGGGGACACAACGGCCGTGACAAGGACGGAGGCGGCGATCGCGGCACACACACGCGACACGTCACGCGAGACCTGAGGGAACTGGCGCATCGACTGGACCGGTGAACGAAGGTCGAGGAAGGGAGCGTGTCGGCACTGCCGCGGACGCGACGGGCACCGCACCGCTTCCATGCTACGCGTCCCGCGTCAGTACGGCCAGAGCTCGCCGCGCGCGTTGGTATGGAGCGTGAGATTGGCCAGTTCGCGCGTGGTCGATCGCGTATCGGATGGCCGGGTCGGTGCGCGATCGAGCATGATCCGCAGCTCGTAGACCGCGTTGGGAGACAGCGGCGCCGCCGCAAAGCGCGCAAAGGACAGCGTGAAATGGTGGCCGTCCGCCGAGCCGATCCAGCCGTCCTCCCGCGCTGGTGGCGCGGACATCGGACCGCGCGCCGCCAGCCCGTCGCGCTCCACTGTGGACGGCACAGCGCCCAGCTCGGTACGGCGCATCGGCAAATGACTGGTGGCCAGCAGCTTCGATCGCTGACCATTGGTCGGCCGCTCACGAAACTCGATGTAGAACGCTCCGCCCGTATCGGCCCAGCGGCGATCAGACTCCGTCAACCACACGTGCAGCGCGGCGGCCCGCGCCGCAATCGAAAGCGAATCGGGCTGACGATAGAACGGTCCCCGCTCGTCGCTGCCAAGGAGCGTCGCCGTGGTCACGCGAGCGCCCGATCGCGCATACCGCACAGGCCCAAGATCGAGAAACCCATCCAGCTGCCAACGCACGGATGAGGTCAGGTCATCACGGGTGTCGCGAAAGGTGGTCATGACCACGCCCAGGGCGTCGGAGAATCGCAGCGCGCCGTGCGTGCCACCCAAGGGCCGCATGCGATTGGCAATCGACACCATGCCCAGGCCAACCCGATAGCCGTCGGCAACGGACACCAGAATGGGCGCCGGATTGAGTGTCACCACGGTGTGTCCGCGCACAATGCGTTCAAGCGCCGCGGGATACGTCGCGCCGCCCGTATAGGCAATCCAGCTGCGGGAATCCGCAAACCCCTCGCGGTCAAGCACGCCATCCGCCCGCATGCGCGCCAGGATGTCGCTATAGGCCAGCGGGTCTCCGTCGATGGGCACGTAGCGAAACCAATCGCTGGACGGACCAGGGCGACGGTCGATGGTGGCGCGCGTCCTGCCGCGTCGGACCACGAACCGATCCGACGTGATACGCGTACTCACGACGTCCACGCCCTCGGTGGCGATGAGCGCATCAGCTACGGCGGTCACGGAGTCGGGATCGCAGAAGACACCAAATCCGGTCGTCACGCCGTCCACCGAGAATGCGACGTCGGTCGGCTGCCGCAGCGCATCACTCGCACGAAAGCCACGCGTCTGCAGCGATTTCACCACCGGCAGAAACTGCGCGTCGACGCCCTTGTTGTGCCCGTGGTCGGAGAGCACCACGATCTCCAGTTCCCTGCCCGTACGTCGCCGATACTCCGCCATCAACTCACGCAGCTTGAGGTCCAGATGGTCGAGATACTTGGGCAGATCGCCGCGCGTGTGCTGCAGCGCATCAGGCCCGACGTTGTAGACGTACACCGTCGACCGTCCGGCGTACTTGAAGAAATCACGCACCGCGACGTCCACTTCCCGGCGCGCAATCGTATTCGAAATCAGATAGGCACCGAGGTGATGGAACTTGGCGCCGAACGCCATGTCCATGCGGTCCTCAAACTCGATGGGGCGAATCGCATCGAGTGGGGCGCCGATGACCGCATTCTGTCCGAGGCTGTAGAAGATCCGTTGGTACCCGCGCGGCGCCTGCACGCCGAAGATCTCATGCCACGCAATGTCGCTGATGGACGGAAAGGTCGAGATCAGCCGACTGGGCTCGCGAAACGCCGAAAAGAGCCCCCGTTGCCGGGCCGCAACGATGTCACGGTAGTCGATGCCATCGAGTGCCAGCACCAGGCGCCGCGGCGGCGGCGCCTCCGGCGTGGGCGCATGGCGCGTCGGGAGGCAGGCAGAAATGAAGAGCGCCGGGAGCAGTACGGCCCAGGGCGTCAGTCGGCGGCGAACGGTCATCACGCAAACTAGTACGCGGTTCCGACGCGCTGGTTTCCGCATCGTCGCCTGGACGCCGGACGGCAAGGTGCATCGCTGCCGCCACGGTTATATCATTTCTGAACCAGTTCCAGCACTCCCCTCCCAGCCAGCTGCGCCCGGACGCCTTCGCGTTCGCGTGACGGGTGGCGCCACGCCGAGCCATGGCCAAGATCAAGGTTGTGAACCCCGTCGTCGAAATGGACGGCGACGAGATGACGCGCATCATCTGGCAGTTCATCAAGGACAAGCTCATCCTGCCGTACGTGGATGTGCAGCTCGATTACTACGACCTTGGGATCGAGCACCGCGATGCCACCGGCGACCAGGTGACCATCGATTCCGCTGAAGCCACCAAGAAGCACGGCGTCGCGGTCAAGTGCGCCACCATCACGCCCGACGAGGCGCGTGTGAAGGAGTTCGGGCTCAAGAAGATGTGGAAGAGCCCCAACGGCACCATCCGCAACATTCTGGGCGGCGTGATTTTCCGCGAACCCATCATCATCTCCAACATCCCGCGATTGGTGCCGGGATGGACCAAGCCGATCGTGGTGGGCCGTCATGCGCACGGCGATCAGTACAAGGCCACCGATTTCAAGGTGCCGGGTGAAGGCACGGTGACCATCACGTACACGCCGGCCGATGGCAGCGCGCCCATGGAAATGCAGGTCGCCAAGTTCGGTGCGGATGGCGGCGTGGCGATGGGCATGTACAACTTCAACGATTCCATCCGAGACTTTGCGCGCGCCAGCCTGACGTACGGCTTGCAGCGCAATTACCCGGTCTATCTCAGCACCAAGAACACCATTCTCAAGGCGTACGACGGTGCGTTCAAGGACATCTTCGAGCAGGTGTTCGAGGACGAATTCAAAGCCGCGTTCGATAAGCAAGGCCTGACCTACGAACACCGCCTGATCGACGACATGGTGGCGTCGGCGCTCAAGTGGGAAGGCGGCTATGTCTGGGCCTGCAAGAACTACGATGGCGACGTGCAGTCGGATATCGTGGCGCAGGGCTTTGGCTCACTTGGCCTGATGACCAGTGTGCTCATGACCCCGGATGGCAAGACGATGGAAGCGGAAGCGGCGCATGGTACCGTGACCCGCCACTATCGCGAACATCAGAAGGGCAACAAGACGTCCACCAACCCGATCGCCTCCATCTTTGCCTGGACGCGCGGTTTGGCGCACCGTGGCAAGCTCGATGGGACACCAGCGGTGTCGGCCTTCGCCGATGCGCTTGAAGCGGTCTGCATCGAAGCGGTCGAGGCGGGCGAGATGACCAAGGACCTCGCGGTGCTCATCAGCAAGGATGCCCCGTATCTGCACACCGAAGCGTTCCTCGACGCGATCGACAAACGGCTGCAGGCCAAGATGGCCTAAGCGCCACCGACACCGTGCTAGGACCGTGGCGCGGTGTCGATGGTGTGCGCCAGCAGCGACAGAAAATCCGACTCCGTACGAATCGCGGGTACATCTTCCATTCGGATGGTGTACCCGTGTTGCGTGGCGATGGCGTCGTACAACGGTTCACGGTGCCGCACGAGCTGTTCAAAACCCCAGGCGGCAAATTCGTCGGGATCGACCGCGTCATCGTCGGCGACGCGCATCAAGTCCTTGTAGCGCGCCCACGCCGCTTCCAGGAACTCGGGCTGATAGTACATGGGCTTGGGATGCCGGCGGAATCGCGCCACAAGCTCGCGGGTGTGAGCCTCATTGCCCTTGATATGGACCAGCAGTGTCGTGCTCGCGAGACTCGACAACGCCGCATCGTGGGGATCGTGGACGTCCACCACTTCACACAGACTGCCGCCTGAATCACAGACGAAGTGGTGGTAGCCGTAGATGTCGTGGGCGCGTTCGATGAACTCCGCCACATCCAGCAGTGCGCGCGTCTCGGCCTGCCGATGTTGCGCCTGACGCCGCTTGTACTCCACAAACGGAATGCCGCCCTTGGACGGATCGCCCGGCTTGCCCAGGTACGTGGACAGCGGACTCAGATTCTCGAACGTGAGATTGGAGCGAATGTAGATGGAGTCCGACTTGAGCAACTGCCGCAGCAGCGGGACCTTTGCCGCTTCGCGCTTGAAATTGTCGACAATGTGCTCGTCCATATACCGCGTCCCGATGCGGTAGTCCACCGAGTACTGAAACCAGTCCTCTTTCTGCAGCAGACCCGCCAACGTCGTCTTGCCGACCCCCGACATGCCAAACAGGGTCACGGCGTGTGACGTCTGCGCGAGGAATTCACGTCCGGAAGAAAAGCGCATCGTTATTCGAGTTCCTTGCCCTGCGTGTCGGGAATGCCGCTCCACGACATGGCGCTCAACAAGTACGCGGCGCCTGCCACCGCGAAGGCTACCTGGAACCCCATGCTGGTCGCCAGCTTTCCCACGGTAAATGGCGCGGCAGCGCTGGCAATACGCCCAATGTTGTACGTAAAGCCCTGCGCCGAGGCACGAATCGAGGTCGGATACAATTCGGCCGTCACGGCGCCGAACCCGCTGAAGAATCCCGTTCCAAAGAACGCCACAAACGGGCCGAGAATCAGCAGAATGGTGGGGTTCGTCATGGAGCCGTAGAGTGGCAGCAGCAGACTCGCCATCAGCAGGTAGGTGACATACACCTTCTTGCGGCTGATCACATCGGTGATGTACCCGAACGAGACGTAACCCAACCACATGCCGAGCTGCATGAACACCACCAGCGACGACATGACTTCGGTGCTGAGACCAATGCCTCCCTGCGCCACGGGCAACGACAGATACGCCGGCACCCAGCCGTTCAGTCCCCACCAGCCAAACAGTGCACAGGCGTTCATGAACGTCACGATCGCCGTGATGCCCAGCATCTTTCCGCGAAAGATGTCAAACACGCTGCCCAGCGCACGTTTGGCCGCGTCGCTGCCCGACTGTCGGACACGCTGCGTCGCCACCCACGATGGCGGCTCTTCGACACTCCGCCGCAGCCACAGCGTGAAGAATGCCGGCAGGATGCCGACAAAGAACACGGCGCGCCATCCGTAGCGAGGCAACACAAACCCCACCACCGTCGCGGCCGCCGCAAAGCCGATGGCCCACGAGCTTTGCATGAACCCCAGCGCACGTCCGCGATGTTTCGCCGACCACGACTCGGAGACCAACGCGGCACCACTCGCCCACTCGCCGCCCATGCCCAACCCGAGCAATGCGCGAAAAAATGCAAACTGCCAGAACGTCTGTGACAACCCACAGGCAGCCGTGAACACCGAATAGAGCAGCACACTCGCCATCATCGCACGCGTTCGTCCATAGCGATCGGCGACATGCCCGAAGATCAACCCGCCCGCGGCCCCGCCAAGCAGGGTGATCGAACCCAGCGCGCCCGCCTGCGTCTTGGTCAGCCCCAGTTCGGCGATCACCGCCGACAAGGTCAGCGAAAAGAGCATGACGTCGAACGCATCAAGCGCCCAGCCGAGCGACGCCGCGATGAGTGCGCGGCGCGGCTGCGGCGCGGCGACACGCCACCAACCAAAGAGGCCGGCGTCGGAAACTGGAGCAACGGGTGAGGACATCGCACGAACCTACACGCGGACACGGCAGCGGGAAGACACGGTACGCCGCCGCGTGGCCCCGCACCGGAGGCGTGTCCTTGACGCCTTCCACGCGAGCGCCCAATCTCTTCGCGGACATCGGCGCGCCCTCGCCGGACCGCTCGTGGCCTCCCATCCCTCCCGACGTGCAGAAGCGTGAATTTCTCCGGGCGCTCGGTGGCGCCTCACTCGGACTGCTGGTCGCTCCCAGCCAGCTCGCCGCCTTGAGTGCCCTGTCCCCGAACGCATTGGCGGCACGCGATGATTTCTGGGAGACACTGCGGTCCCGCTATCGGCTGATACCCGCCTTCATCAATCTTGAAAGCGGCTACTACTCGATGCAGGCCGAGCCGGTACTCAACCAATTCATCGGCCACGTGCGCGATGTGAACCTGCTGGCGGCCCGCTACATGCGAACCGTGCAGGGCGAGAACAAAGCCAGAGCGCAGGCGGAGGTGGCGCGACTTGCCGGCTGCGGCGCGGACGAGGTGATCATCACGCGCAATACCACCGAGTCGCTCGATACCGTCATATCGGGCATCGACTGGAAGGCCGGCGACGAAGCCGTGATGTCGGTGCACGATTACGGCGCCATGCTCGATCAGTTCACACTGATGGCCAAACGATGGGGCGTGCGGAACCAGCTCGTGACCGTGCCATTCGATCCGTCCTCCGATGACGACGTCGTGCAGGTCTACGCCAAGGCCATCACGCCGAAAACCCGGCTGCTGATGGTGTGCCACATGATCAACATCACGGGTCACGTCCTGCCAGTCCGAAAGATCTGCGACATGGCGCACGCCAAAGGCGTCGCCGTGATGGTGGACGGCGCGCATGCGTTTGCCCAACTCGATTTTCGTATTCCCGATCTCGACTGCGACTACTACGGCGCAAGCCTGCACAAGTGGCTGGGGGCCCCGCTCGGCACCGGGCTGTTGTACGTGCGCCGGGATCGCATCGCCTCACTCTGGCCGATGTACAATGACGAAGGCTTTCCGGCCACCGACATCCGCAAGCTGAATCATACCGGCACGCATCCGGTTCACACCGATCTGGCGCTGCTCGACGCCATCGCGTTTCACGACAGCATCGGCATCGCTCGCAAAGAAGCCCGGTTGCGTTGGCTGCAACAATACTGGACCCGCCAGGTGCGCGGACACCGCAATGTCGTGCTCTTCACGCCCAGCGACCCCGCACGCTCGGGCGCCATCGCCAATGTGGGCATCGCCGGTATGCCGCCGTCGCAGCTCGCCACGACGCTGTTTGATCGCTACAAGATCTTCACCGTTGCCATCGATTCGGCGGGCGTGCAAGGCGTGCGCATCACACCACAACTGTTCACCACGACGGCGGAGCTCGACACACTCGTGCGTGCGATCAAGGAGCTCGCCGCCTGACGTTGGCGCATCGTTACAGCTGACCGGTGGATCCCCACGTGGCGACGCGCGCTCGATATTCGGGATCGTTGTACCGCTCAAGACGGAATGCGCGCTCATATGTGGGCAGGCTCGTGCCGAGAATGTGCGCGGCCAGCAGCTCACCGGCCGCCGGTGCCGCCATCAGTCCGTAGCCGGAAAACGCCGCGTTGATGTACGCCCCTTCCACAGGCGTCGGCCCAACGAGCGGACGATTCTCCGCGGTCTTCGTGTAGTAGCCGCCGTCGAGATACATGTGCGGCAACCGATCGACGTACGATGCAAGACCCGGCGCCAGCTGCACCATGCCTCGCATCACGACCTCCGGATAGAACGGATCCTCTGGCAGCGGCAGCACCGGCGCATCGAACTGTTCGGCGCTGTGATAGTCCCACAACATCAGCACCGTCTGACTCCCGCGGTATCCTTCGGGTCGCAGGTGAATGCCTGCCGGCATCGGCTGCGTCAACCATCGGGTGCTGTCGTCGCCCGCCAGCTCGGCACGTTCCTCGTCACTCCACGACAGCGACTGCGCATCGTCGAGAATCACCAGACCGGTGTTGCGGTCAACGACGCCGAGCGTGTCCTCGAACGCGACCTTGAGATGCATCTCGGAAAACAGTGGTACATCCACGCCGAGCAACTGTCCGACCTGCTTGGCAAACGGCCCGGCACAATTCACAAACGTACGGGTCGCGATCTCGTGTGTGACCCCGTCGGCACCGGCAACCGTCACGGCGGCCACCCGCCCCGACGTCACCTGCACACGCTGCACCTGTCCCGACAGCACGGTCACCCCGGCCGCGCGCGCCTCATCGAGCAGATACATCCCGAGTTGCTGCCCGCTCATCCAGCCGCAGCGACGCGCATGCAACACCGCCACGATGTCGTCCGCCAGCCACGGGAAGTGCGCCGCGATCACTGCACGATCGAGAAACAGATCGGCGCCCGTCGGATGCCCGTGAAACCCGACGTGTGCGCTGGGCTGGTACGCCGCGGCGTCCTGCACGTCACGATAAATGCGCACGTCACCCGCGCCCTGCAACGCGGCGACACGCGCGTCTTGCAAAAATCCGTCGGCGCGATTGTGTGAGGCAGTCGCGTAGAGATACCCGCGACGATTCAGCAAGAACCGGTTGCCGCTCGCGTCGGCCCACTGCTCCAGGAGATCAATACTGCGATTCATGAACCGCACCATCGCATCATCCGGTCCGGGCCACCAGTTGCGGTAGGCTTCGGTCGACTTGTCGCTGGTCAGCGTGAGCGGCGGTCGCTCATCCACCAGCACAATGTTGCGCACACCATGTGTGACGGCGAGTGCGTGCGCGGCCGCGATCCCGGCGATCCCGGCGCCGCAGATCACTACTTCAGAGGTCCCAGTCATGGGCCAAAGATAGTCACCGGGAAACCCTCCGCCCGGCAGGCGTGACCAATCGCGCAACACCCCACATTCCCCTCCGCTGGAGTTCCCCGATGACCATTCGCAGTCGTGTTGCTCTGTTGGTCGCTGGTCTCGCCATGACCAGTGTCATGACCAGTGTCGCCGCACATGCCCAGTCCACCTCACCCCTGATCGGCACGTGGGACATCGAGTATCAACGAGGGCAGCGCATCGAAAACGGTGAAGTGACCGCCGTGATGGGAAAGGGCGTAATCATCATCGCCCAGTCTGGTGACTCACTCTTGGCCACGTTCAAGCAGCCCCCCCGCCCCGATGGCACGCCGGTACCGGATGCCATCATCGGCGGTCGTGGCTCCAATGGGAGCGCCGTGTTCGTGCAGAAGCTGTCGGCACAGATGAACATGAACGGCGATGTACGCACCGTCGAAGGCAAAGCCACGTGGACGCTGCAGGCCACGGGTGACACCATGAGCGGCTCCGTGATTCGAGACATTCCGATGATGCCGGTCGCGGCCGAACCATCCCCCGTCAAAGGCACACGCGCCAAGTCCTGACGGATCCCGCACACACAAACGCCGGCTGTCTCGTGACGAGACAGCCGGCGTTTGTGTAGCCTGACCCGTGATACGGTGCGGCGACCGCTTTTACTGCTGCTTGCGTGCGCTCACCACATACCGGCCCGCGCCGTAGCCACTCATTCGCACCAGATAGTCACCAACAGGCAACGTCCCGGTGATGCGCGCGCAATAGTCTTTGTTGCCCACGTCGATGTCATCGTTGGTCGCCAGCTGCGTACCTGAGGCGGTGTACAGCGTGATGATCGGATCGGCCTCGAGTGCCCAGCCGCAGGCGCCGACGTGCCCCGTCGCCTCGATCACATACGAGCCCGACGCGCGGACGCGCAGACGGAAGAAGTCGACGTCGTTGGTATTGGCGAACGTGCCGGTCTGATACCCATCCGGCAGCAGCTCATCGGCGTTCTCCGGCGTGTCGTTCGCTTCGAGTTCGCTGGCCATCGCGAGTGAGAAGTTGGCCGAGTAGAGCCCCGCCCCGTCCACCACCACGTTGGTCGGTACGGCGGCGTTGCCGAACGCGCCCCACGGCCGCATGGGCACACCAAAGCGTCCGTCCGCGAATTCGTCCACACCGGCGAATACCCAATACGCACCATCGGGTAGCCCCGTGAATCCGTAGGTACCGCCGACGCCCGCCGTGACCGTTTGCACCGTCTCGCCCGTGCTGGCATTCACGAGCCGGACAAACAGCGTTCGCGGAGGAACACTCGAAGAGATGATCATGTTGACCATGTTCACCAGCCCGGTACCAAAGAACTGATCGTAGCCCGGTGCACCAAGGTCGATGGTGTAGTTGATGATGCGCGCCTTGAGCTGCGCGGCCGTCAGCGTCGGCTCGCGCGCCAGCAGCAGCGCCGCCATTCCGGTGACGTGCGGCGTGGCCATTGACGTGCCCTGCCACGAATCCACGAACGGCGTGTTGTTCTGAAAATTCCAGGTGGTGGAGTACACCCCGAACGTTTCGCCGAACTGCACGTCACCGCCGGGAGCCGCCACGTCTACCGTGTTGCCGAACGACGAGTAGGACGCCTTGGCCAGCGACGGCGCGACGGCCGCCACAGACACCGGCTCGGGGTACGATGCCGGATAGTTCGGCGTGTTGTTGTTGTTGTTGCCCGACGACGCGATGATGAGCGAGCCCGCAACGAATGCCTGTTGCACGGCATTGGCCATGACCACACTCGGACTGGATCCACCGAGACTCATGTTGATCACGCGGGCCGCACCGCCGGCGGCGGTCACCGTCCCACCAAGACCGTTGTCTGCTGGCAGGCCCGCCGCATACAGCACACCCTGCGCGATGTCGTAGTTGCTGCCGCTGCCACCGACACCCAGCACACGCACCGGACGAATGCGTGCCTGCCAGTTCACACCGACCACGCCACTGGAGTTGTTGCGGATCGCTCCGATGGTACCGGAGACATGCAGGCCGTGGTTGCCGCTGGCCTTGACCCCTTGCAGGCACGTGCCGTTCCCGTTGGGATCCCGGTTGGACGGCTGCGTCGGGTTGTTGTCGTACCCGTCGCCGTCGCCCGACAAGTTGATCGAGCCGCCGGCGCACAACGCCATGTTGGCGAGCGATACAAAGTCGAACCCGTCGTTCGTGTACACGCCGGCCATGGCCGGGTGGTCAAACCGCACGCCGTCGTCCACCACGGCAATGAGAATGTTCGGGCTGCCCGTGGTGGCCGTCCACGCCAGCGGGAGACCAATGATGTTGTAGTGCCACGACTGGTCGGTGTACCGCGCATTGCCCGGATAGACGCCTCCGCCCGGATACGTGTCGACCATCGGCACCGACGCAAACGCCGCAGTGGCGAACGGCGACGGCATGATGGCCTCGAGCGAATACGATGGCGCCCGCAGCCCCAATCCCTTCGCCTTGAACAGCTCCTGCATCGCCGTCGGAATCACGCGATGTGAGCGCATGATGTAGTTGCGCTCGACCGCCTGCACGCGGGAATCGCGTCGCAACTTGGTGACCAACTGGGTTTCCGTCACCGAGCTGTCGATGCGCACGCGCGCGGTCAACGTCGCCGGCGAAACCGACAGCAACTGCATGCTGCCCTCATCGACCAGCGGCGCGACGGCCTCCGCGATGGTGGTGCGCACCTGGGCCATCACGTTGGCCTGGTGATACGCCTGCGCACCGATCGCTGGCGCGCCGATGCTGGCCGGGCGATACGTGACCAGGAATTCACCGGGCACGTAGGGATCGCTGCTCGGCGCCGGTGTCACCGGCGACTGATCGAGGGCCAGCGGTGCGCTCGCACGGGCCAGTTTGGCCCCTGCGCGCGGTGGCGCTGGCAGAATGCTGGGCAGTCCCGTGAGCCGGCGGCGCGCCGTAGGCGCCACCGCCCGGGCCACACGCGCCGAGGCAACGCTGCTCTGCGTGATGATCGGGGCGCCGGTGTTCGTGATCGTCCCGCGAATCACGCCGTTCGGCGTACCGATCGAGGTGAATTGCGCCTGCGCCGATGGGACTTGGCTCGACGCCGCCGTCACCGTGCTATTGCCGGCGTATCGCGAGAGCGTGTGCACGGTGCTGGCGTTGCCGTTGCCGTCGGTCACCCCCTGCGCGGGGTTCACCGTACCGGTGCCCTGCGAGACCACAAAGTTCACGTTGACGTTGGTCACCGGATTGCCATACGCATCGCGAACGCCGGCGACCAGCGGCTGCGGCAGCGCGCTGCCGGCGAGACCGCTCTGCCCGTTGCCGGACGCCGTCACAACCGTTGAGGGATCACCGGCACTCAACTGAAACGCGGCGCTGCTCGCCGCCGACGTCGTCGTGGCCTGCAACTGCAGGACCTTGAGACCGATCGATCCGCCGATGGCAAGATTCGTGAATGTGACCACACCACTGTTCGCGGTGACCGACGCGCCGGAAACGACGGTGCCACCACCGGACCCAACACTCGCCGTCACCACGCTCGAGTTGTCGGTGGTCACGCGATTGCCGCGCGCATCCAGCAACTCCGCCTGCGGCTGCACCGTCAGCACCACACCGGCGCGACCAGCGGATGGCTGTCGAATGAAGGCCAGTCGCGACGCCCGCTGGCGTACCTGAATCGTGCGTTCACCCTGCGCTGTTCCACTCGTACCGCGCACGATGGCCGACCCTTCAGCGATCGCGGTCATCAACCCGTTGCCATCAACCGTGGCCACGGCGGGATTGGTGGAAAGCCACGTGACCGTGCCGCCCGCGATGGCGTTCCCGCGCGCATCGCGCGGCGTCGCCGAAGCCCGCAGGGTGTCCCCGATCGCGCGGATCGTATCCGACGCAAAGGTGACCGACACCTGGGTCGCCGTCTGCTGTACGGTCACCTGCACCGTACCCGTCGCCGATCCCACCGCCGCGCTGATCGTCGTCGATCCATTTCCAACGGCCGTCACCTGCCCGTTCGACACCGACGCCACGGCGGGATTGGACGACGTCCACGTAAACGTCAGATCGCCGATCGCATTCCCCTTGCTGTTCTTCCCCGTGGCCGTCAGGGTCACGGTCTCGCCGATCGCCGACAGCGCCTGCGGCGGCGCGGAGACGGTGATGGATGTGACAGCGGCCGGTCCTGTGGGTCCGTCACCGCCGCCTCCGCATGCCCCAAGTGCCACGAGTATGGCGGGCACCAACAACACTCGGCGAAACATGGACTGCCTCCTTACGGTGTGGTCCGCGTCCAGTCGCCCCAAACGGGGAGCTGAACAATCCTCTCACCGTAACGGGCGTAAAACCTCGCCAAAATGGATCATTCGACCCCAATTCTCCTAGCGGGGGACGCCTGACCCCTCCCCCAGACCGGCCCGCGCGCTCTTGTACGGCTGGAATCCGCGACCCCAGTCCACGCCGATAACCTCCAGCCACACGCGAGCGCCGTCCACGTGCACCACCACAAAGTGGTACGGGTTGTCACCCGGGTTCATCCCGGGGCGCACCAGATGCTCCACCCGAATCGAGTCAGCCGGCGCCATGCGCACATACGACCGCAGGTCCGGCTCGCCTTGATAGCTGTACAGCGGCGCCCCGCCGCCGCCCGTCACGATCTGATCGATGCGTCGGGCCGCGCCCGTGCTATCGCGGTACCGTTCCACCCAGTGCTCGTACAGATGCTCATGTCCTGTCAGGAGCAGTTCCACACCAAACGCCCGAAAGAGCGGCATGTAGCGCGCCCGCACGGCGGCAGTTGGCCCTTCGACGATCGCGCCGCCGTGCGGCCCTGACGAAAACGCCGGGTGATGAAACACCGCAACGACATGTGCATATCGCTTGCGATCGAGGCCGGCCAGCTGCGCGCGGATCCACGCATATTGCGTTGAATCGGTCGCGATATTGGAATCGAACGCAATGACAAAGGTGTTGCCGTAGCCGAAGGCGTACGTCGGGTATCCGTTCAGCCGGCGCATGGTGCCATCCTGCGGAATCAGGCCCGACACGGCCTGCAGATAGTTGCGCAGACCATCCTTGCGGCCAGGGGCGTCGAGATCGGCCGCGGCGGTGACATCGTGATTGCCTGGCGCCAGAAAGTACGGCACGCCACCCTCTGTCGTGAGCCGGTTGATCAGCCCCACAAAACTGACGTTCCACTGTTTGGCATCGCGCCCGTTCACGACCGCGTCCCCGCTCTGCAACACGAACTTCACCGGATCGGGACCGTTCTTGAGCTGCGCAATGGTGCGCAACATCTGATCGACCACGAGTGAATGTTCATACTGTGGCTCCGCGCCGTCGCGTCGTCCCCGTGTATCGCCGTAGACGATGTACGAGAACCGCGTCACCCCGGCACTCGCTCGCTCCGCTGGCAGCGGCTGCAGCGGCGCCTTGATCGCCACGACCGGTTCGGTGACGGGCGTTTGCGCCGACAGCAACGCAGGTGCGCTGACGAGCACACAGAGGAAGAGGCGTCGAAGCATGATCGGGGATGGGATAGGGGTGGCGTACATCGGTCTATCTCGGCTTCTTCTTGCGTTTCGCCGCCTTCGCGGCCTTCAGTCGCTCCGCTTCGCGCTCCGCCTCATCGCGCAGGGCGATCACCGCTTCTCGCGCCTGCCACTCTGCACGATCACGCGCTTCCGCGTCTTTGGTGCGCCGCAGTCCTTCCGCTTCGCGCCACGCCGCAATCTTCGCGTGGTCACCGCTCATCAGCACCGGAGGCACCACGTACTCGCCGTACTCGGCCGGCCGTGTATAACTCGGCGCACTGATGCCGCGATCGTAAAACGAGTCCGTGCGCGCACTCTCCAGATCGCTCATCGCGCCCGGCAGCAGACGTACCACGGCGTCGACAATCGCGAGCGCGGCGGGCTCTCCGCCGCTCAGCACAAAGTCGCCCAGTGAGAGCTCCTCGGTGGCGAGGTGCTGCGCGACGCGTTCGTCGACGTCTTTGTAGTGGCCGCAGAGCAGTGTGAGTTCGGTGCCGGCGGCAAATCGCATCGCGTCCGCATGCGAAAAGCGGCGGCCGCGCGGTGACAGCATCACGATCGGCGACGTGGCGCCCAATGAGGCCACCGCTTCAAAGAATGGCGCGGGTTTCATCACCATGCCCGGACCGCCGCCAAACGGATAATCATCGACCGTACGATGTCGGTCGTGCGTAAAATCGCGCAGGTCGGTGACGTGGTACGACACACTGCCGGCCGCCGCCGCCTTGGACGGAATGCTGATGGACAGCGGGCCCGCGAAAAATTCCGGGAAGATCGTGACGACGTTGATGCGCAGCATGTCGCCCTAAACTAGCCCAACAACCCCTCGAGCGGTTTGAGCACGATCACGCGGGCCGCTTCGTCCACACGTTCGACGATACCGGGATGCCACGGCACCAGCGGGCGGCCTGTCGCCGTTTCCACTTCCAAGAGCAGCCCCTGCGGCGCCTCGTAGACATCGCGCACCTCACCCACCGG
This sequence comes from Gemmatimonadaceae bacterium, assembly GCA_017991005.1. GTDB lineage: Bacteria > Gemmatimonadota > Gemmatimonadetes > Gemmatimonadales > Gemmatimonadaceae > Gemmatimonas. The sequence goes on from JAGNMU010000003.1 coordinate 27,478, forward strand.
TCCCTGCCCGTCCACCTCCACGGTCATGCCGATCAGCGAGAATACGTACACCTCGTCCTCATCCGGCTCCGGAATGCGCGCCGTGTCCACCAGGAGATAGCGACCGCGCCACAAGTCGGCCTGATCGCGGTCGGCCACTTCACGCACACGCACCAGCCATTCCTTGTTCATTTTGCGCCCGTCTTCAATTCGGAGCGCCACCGGCTTCGGCTTCTCCCCCGCCGACATACTGAGCGCGCCATTTCGGTCGCCGGCAAAAATGACAGCGCCGGACGCGAAGATCACGTCCGGCGCATCGGTCATCGGTTCGATGGCCCATGCGCCGCGCACGCCATGCGCGCGACGCACCCGGCCAACAACAGCGTATGCAGCCAGCTTAGGCCTCGCTGTTGGGCATCGACACGGCGGCCGCCTGCAGCTTGGCCGCCAGACGCGCTTCGTGGCGGGACTTCATCACGCCGGCGCGGCGCAGCAACGAACGCACCGTGTCGCTCGGCAACGCGCCATGATCCATCCAGTGGTTCACGCGGTCAATTTTGAGGTTGATCGCGTTCTCACCACCGCCACGCGGCTGATACTGGCCGATGATTTCGATAAAGCGACCATCGCGCGGATCGGTCGATTCGGCAACGACAATACGATACATCGGGGTCTTCTTGCGGCCTTCACGGCGCAAACGGATACGAACGGCCATCTCGACGTCCTGTGCGAATGGTTTCGGGCTGACGGGCGGTATACCGCTGTCACGCCACAACCTGAGCTCATCGCGACACCGGCGTTTCCGGGACGCACTCAGAGCCCGCGAGCCTGCGGGCGAGGTCGATCCTGCCCCATTTGGGCGGCAGCCTTGGAAAATAGCGAAGGGCGGGTTCCGGGCGCTACTGCCAGGAACCCGCCCTTCGTTGCCGGTCGCCTTTCCTTACTTCGCCGTGAAGAAGGCCGTAGCCCGGGTCTTGTCCCACTGGACCGCCAGCTCGCCGCCCTTGCCGGACGGCGCGACCGTGATCTCCATCTTTTCGACCACGGCCGGCAACGCCGTCACCGTCATGGGGATGTGCACGAGGTCCTGCTTGGCGTCATACGCCGTGCCCCACTGACCAGTCTGCTTGTTCACGATCAGCTCCCACTTGCCACCCTGATCGAGCTTGACCCACAACGTGTACGTGCCCGCCGGAACGGCGTGCATGCCGAACATCAGGTCCTTGGACGTGGTGAAGGACGTGGCTTCGTTGGCCCCCATGCGCCACACCATGCCCCACTTCATGTCGCCCAGACCGCCGAAGATCTCGCGACCACGCTTGGACTTGCCACTTGATCTCGGGATATTCGTGCGTTGCTACCCGAACGTCCTTGTAAGTGGGGAGCTCAGTCTACTTTCGGCAGTTCGCCTCAGCGACTCGGCATCGAACGTGTGCAAAGGCTTTCCAGTCTCGCGACAAACGCCGAGCGAGGTTGAAGTTGTGCAGCGCGCCGCAAGTGAGGAGAGGCCAGATCACACCGGCCTGCGGTAACCAGAACGTACGAGAGCAGGCCTCTCGCCTCGACGTTGTTCGGCGCGATCGCCACGGCACGTGCCAAGTCTTGGGTTGAGTCAAATGAGTTGATGATGCGCATAGCGGCGAGATCTTGCGAAGCGCTACGAGTCATCACCAACGAAAAGACAGCGCAGACAACAACTGCGGGCATCCATATGCGTCGCGCCGCGCAATCTTTTCGTCGCTTCGCACAATCGTATCTGCCCTCCCCGTCACCTAGTGCAACTCCGACTAGCAGGGCAATCAACATTGCCGACGGCGCCACACGAAGGACAGAATCGAACAAGCCGAGCATGGCGGCTGATGCCGAGACGCCCAAGACCATGAGACCTGCCTGTCTCGCTCGAGTGCTGCTGCTTCGAAGTAGCTTCCGCGTCCCACTGCCCAGAGTCGCCAATAGGGCAATCCCCATTCCGAAACCGACAACCCCCCATTCCGCAATCAGCGCCAGAATGTCATTTCGCGGAGTTTGCGGTCCCGGATAGAATGCACCGAGAGAGACCGACGGGTCATCATTTCGCGCATAGTCTGGGTAGCGGACCGACCAATTGCCCGGAGCGACGCCTAGCAGCCACTCCCGTCGAATCATCCGCCACGTGGTCTCGGCCTGAATCAACCTCCCTCGCCCGGTGCCGCTCTCAAATTCAAAAACTCGTCTGCCCGAGTTCGCAAAGTCTGAGGCGTTCCATCCCATACGATTGGGAAGCAGAATTGCGGCAGCTGCGCCGATTGAGACGCCGAGCAACCACGTACGCGTGGCACTGCGCCATCGCAGTGAAACGTCTTTGGGCGCGAGCCACAACGCCGCCGTCGAGAGCACCATGATAACGAGAAGCGAAACGAGAAGTGCTCCTCGAGATCGCGACAGCACGATTGTCGCAGACAGCGCGGCCGTCATCGCCCAAAGCATCCAGAGAAACTTCGTGCGGTTTCTCGCGATTAGACGATCTAGAACGACCGGTAACGCACAACATGCGAGGCGAGCGGCCAGATTTCGATTTCCAAGTGTCGCGCCTGGACGGCGGCCCGGCGCCGAAAGAAATTGAAGGCCGCCGTACGCTTCCAGCAACACAACAATACACATGACGCTCACGACAATCGCAACCCCCCAGTAGATCGCGGCCCCCGCTCCCAGTCTTCCCAGCCGACGAGCCAGCAAGAAAACCAAGGTTGCCGCACCGAAATGACCGACGGTGCGCCAAGCGGCAGGACCATTGACCGCCAAAGCTGCCGAGACGACTGCTCCCCAGCACACGAAAGCGAAGAGTAACAGCGCGATCCGGTCCGCCTCGACCGCACAGGCGCGTGGGATCAACAGCAGAGCTGCGAAGAGTCCCACAGAACCGATTGCGATCTCTTTTGGCAGGTCGTACTGCTCAAGCCGATAGGGCGGACCGTAGAGAAAACCAAGCACGACGACCGCGAAACCGATGAGCAGAATGCCATTTGCGACGGCAGCGAATAAACCTGAAAGCGAGCAGGTACGCGACGTAACAGTCACACGAGCCGAAACAAAGTTTCAGTAACGCTCAGAGGAGACTAGCTTCGCGACGTCAGGCCTGCTCGCACAAATTTCCAAGTACCCGAGCCGGATCGAGACAGGTGGACTTGTGTCGAAAACTGAGAGAGGAATGAGCGCGTGGGTAAAGAGGTCGCCCACGTGACGTGCAACCACACGACGGCGTCTGAGCCCGCTACAGACATGGGCTCGACATAGACGTACGTCGACTTTGCCAAACGCGCACACGACTTCGATCCCGCCTGATCACAGTCCGTCAAAAGCTCACTGTTGCCAGGAGACACTTGCGCGCGTAACGACAGGCCAATTGGGCCCCCTCGCTTCCCAGCGTACCCGAACGCTGTCATGGTACGTTCGAAGTCAAAGCGAATCCCACGCTGCGCGACGGTGAACGTGGTCAGGGATAGCTCTGGCGTAAGCACCCCAAGAATAGCTGCATCAACGATCTCGGCGATTTCACGCGGCGAATGCAGAGGTTGCTGAGCTTCCAGCGAGGTCGAGGTGACAAGCGCGAGTGCGAACATCGCTCTGAAACTCGTCGATTTGAGAAGCCTCATGGTTCTACGCTCCTCAGCCCTGTGAGTTTAGGCACGTGTTCTGCATCGCGACTCCGGAGTCCTCGTTCGCGCCTAGGTGATGTGCTTCTTCGTGCGCGATTAGACCTCCAGTAGACTGTGGGTTGGTGTTTCCAGAATTCCAGAACCGCGGATAAACGTTGGTATATTCATCCGCAGGAACCCAACTTCCAGGACCGACAGTGTACACACTCATGTCCATGTCCCCATACTGGGGCTTATAGCGAAATCCTTCGCCACTCTCGGCATCATAACGCCCTTGTGCTGCGTATCCAGCCACCCTGCAGATCGCATTGGCATGCTCCTTCAGGTATGTGATGCCGGCCTGGATGATCGCGCAATCGTCCGGAAACATCTCGCAGCTCGAAAAAATCTCGAACTTCGGTAGCTCCGGCAGATCCTGCTCGGGCGCAACCGGTGATTCTGAAATGCTGCATGCTCCTGCGAACGCGAGTAACACGCCCCCAAACACTAGTCTCAATAGTCGCACAGAATCTCCCGTTAAGCGTCGCAACAGCAAAGGGCACTCGTACAGCATCCCAGACAATTGGGACGCTAACCCTGCGGGGGGGGGGGATTGTCAAGGTTCGTCCCCAGCCGGCGGGAATGGCCCGGTACTCTCCGAAGGCCGCACGGGGTTCAAGCGACCTTCGGACTTCTCCATCGTCTTCAGAAACACCCTCCATGACTCGACAGGGCGATTTCGCCCCGACAAACGCGCACCTGTGTTCCAGAGGATTTGCAGACGGCCGCAGGCTTACTTGACCGTAAACGTCGCCGCCGCGCGAGCCTTGTCCCACTCCACGGCAAGCTCACCGCCCTTTCCGGCCGGCGTCACGCTGATCTGCATCTTCTCCACCACGGCCGGCAACGCCGTCACCGTCATGGGGATGTGCACGAGGTCCTGCTTGGCGTCATACGCCGTGCCCCACTGACCAGTCTGCTTGTTCACGATCAGCTCCCACTTGCCACCCTGATCGAGCTTGACCCACAACGTGTACGTGCCCGCCGGAACGGCGTGCATGCCGAACATCAGGTCCTTGGACGTGGTGAAGGACGTGGCTTCGTTGGCCCCCATGCGCCACACCATGCCCCACTTCATATCGCCCAGACCGCCGAAGATCTCGCGACCACGCTTGGACGGACGTCCGTAGTTGACCGAAATCTGCGCACCGCCGATGGTCGCCTTGAGCGAATCACGCGGTGAGGCGGGCGGCTGCTTCGAACCGGCGGCGGGCATCTGCATGCCGCCCTGCGCGAAGGCGGGGGCGGCGGACAACAGGGCGACCGACAGCGCGCCGAAAGAAAGACGACGGGAAAGTGTCATGGTTCTCGGAAGGATCTGAAAGGAGCGGGTCGCGTCGGCCGGCATGGCCACCAGACGCCACCACAGGGCGGGACAACACGGCGTGGCCGCAGAAAAGTATACCGCCTCGGCGGACTGAAGGTTTCCGGCGCGGCGAAGTTGTTATCTTGCCCGCCATGTCGAAATCCTCACTCTACCGCGCCCTCCCCGCGGACCGCCGCGTTTCGCTGGTCCTGCACGCGATCACCAACCACAAAGGCGCCCGCGCCCTCTACGCCACGCGACTGGTCGCCAAGGGTGGCGGCTTCCGCGCCGTGAAGTTGATGACCTGGCCCGCCGATAAGCTCGCGCGCGAGATCGTCCGTCTGAATGCGGAAACGCCGCAGGATGAATTGGAGTTGCTGCAGCTCCTGTACGTGGACGTCGAGCCGGCCATCCAGATCACCTTTCTCGATGCCGCAGGCGTTGCCCACGACAAGGGTGTGATCCCGGAAGACCTCGAACTGCCGTACGCCTCCGCCGAAGCCGTGCAGAAAGGCGCCGCCGCCGTCCGCGCCGCCCACGGCGAAAGCGGTGAGCACTATTTGAAAGTCATCGGCCGCTACAACTCGGCCGCATGGCCCGGTCTGGCTGAAGAGTCCCACTGACCACTGAACACTCGAACTGATCACCCATCACTCAGCAGTTGTCCGACCACTGACCACCGACAACTGCTTGGCTTTCACTACGCCCCCTCCACCCGCTCGTCAAACCTCACCATCAGCACCCGCGTCGGCAGTGTCGATCCGACGGCCGGCGCATAGGTGTGCGGCTCGGCGCTGCGAAACGCCATACTGTCGCCAGTGCCCAATGTGACGGTGGTATCACCGACGGTGATGTCCGCCGCGCCTTCCAGCACGTAAACGAACTCCTCGCCTGGATGCGCGCGTGACGCGCTGGTGCCGTAGAGCTCCACGATGTTCGACATCAGTTGGCCGTCGCGCAACCGCGAGCCAAGCACCACAATCGGCACCGACACACCCTGACGCGCGAACTCGGCGCGTTCGGTCGCGGTGAGCGGACGGTCCACACCGCCCAGCGCCCCCGCGCCAAAGTCCACCAGATCGTACCAGCGATCGTCGGTGACACGATGAACCGCGATCCGGTCATTGCCTGCCCCCTCTGGATCGCGCAGTCGCGCGACGTGCAGGCCGAGCGCGGCACACACTTTGACGATCGTCAGCGGATACGTGCCGCCGCCCTGCTCGAGGCGCACGATCGACGACTTGGAGAGCCCCGCCGCTTCGGCGAGATCGCGAATGGAGCGCCCTTGCCGCACGCGCGCGCGACGAAGACGGTCGCCCAGTTCTGCGGGCGACAGACTCGCCATCACGCTGGCCGCTTCCTGCTCCTGCTGCCGGATCGAACTCATGTGCAGATCAGACGTCGGTGCCGGCGCTCAGCGCATGCCGAACATGCCGCCGCCGCCGAACGGCAGGCGCGGCATGCCGCCACCCTTTCCGCCGGCGCCGCCGCCAAACTTCTTCATCATCTTCTGCATCTCGCGGAACTGCTCCAGCAAGCGGTTGATCTCGCTCACCGGACGCCCGCACCCCTTCGCAATCCGTGCACGGCGCGAGCCATTGAGTATCTCCGGCTTCTTGCGCTCCTGCGGCGTCATCGACAACACGATCGCTTCGATGTGTTTGAGACGTTTCGGATCCATCTTCACGTCTTTGAGCATCTTGCTGTTCACGCCCGGCAACATCTTGAGCAGGTTTTCCATCGGCCCCAGCTTCTGCATCTGGCGCATCGCCGACAGGAAATCCTCCAGGTCCATGCCTTCCTTGCGGACCTTCTTTTCCAGCTTCTTCGCTTCAACGGCATCAAACGATTCCTGCGCCTTCTCCACCAACGACACGATGTCGCCCATCTGGAGAATGCGGCCAGCCATGCGCTCGGGGTGGAACTCCTCGAGCGCGTCCGGCTTTTCGCCGACACCGATGTACTTGATCGGCTTCTTCAGTACGCCGTAGATCGACAACGCCGCGCCACCGCGCGCATCGCCATCGAGCT
>JAGNMU010000151.1 GCA_017991005.1 Gemmatimonadaceae bacterium
TTGGCGAGGAAGTAGCCTTCGATGTTGGTGGTACCGCGGGTGCGCCGGAGGCCGTCGACTACGACGACGAGCAGGTACACGGCGACGATGACCCAGTCGAGTGTCGTCATCGCCGACTAGCTGACGTAGCGGGACTGGAGCACCCACAGGAGCACGAGCGTGGCGACCTGGATGCTGAGCACACGCCAGAGCGTGGAGCGGAATCGGGTAGACATCGCAGGAAAGTACCACGAGGTACGCCAGTCATCGACTCCGGCGGGCTCACCGGAGGGCCGAAGCGATCACGATGTTTGACCCTAGCGGCCGCCGTGCACTAAGCTTCTCTCAGTCGGACACGATCCTCACGAGTACACGCGGCGACGACGCAGCGTCATGAGTCTTCCCGAATCCGCAACGGCCATGTCTGCCGACCAGGCGACTGACGACGCAGTGACCCCAACGGCGGGCGGTTCGGCGCCGGGTGCTCTCGTCGCTGCCGTTCTGGACGGCGTGATCGGCGCCGTTGTGGCGTTCACGCACGATGGTCGCCTGGCGGCTGCGAATGCGATGGCACGGCAGCTCTTTGCCGTGGACGAGCGGGCGCCGCTGGGCTCGCAACGCGAGAGCATCGTGCTGCTGCCATTGGCGGAGTGGATCACTCCCATGCAGTCCGAACTGCGCGGTGGCGAGACCCGCGTCGCGCGAACGATCTGGTATGCGCCCCGATCGCAATGGCTGGACCTGCAGGTGGTGCAAGTCGGGAAGGCACTCACGGTCGTCACCGCCGTCGACGCAACCGACCGCGAGGTGCGTCATGAGCGGCTTTCACGGACCGAACGCGAACTCTCGTCGATTCTCGCCTTGATGTCGTCATCGGCGCGGGTGATCGATCTGTCCGGTCGCATCGTGCGTGCGAACGCGAGTGCCACCGCCCACGCCGACGCGGTCTTGGCCGCGCCGGAGACGCTCCGCGAATTGTGGGCGCGTGATCAGCCCCGGCGTCTCGAAGACGATGCGCCGCTGGAGTTTCTGGGCACAGCCGGCATGCGCGCGCTGGCCGGGATGACGGTGCGCAACGAACTTACGGCCGTGTATCGAAGCGGACAGGACGAGGCGCGGGTGCTCGAGGTCAGCGCGTCGCCCATTCTTGACGACCTCGGCCGGATCTCGGGCGCGATTCTGCTTGACCGCGACGTCACCGACAGTCGTCGGTTGGAGCGCAATCTCGACGAAGAGGTGCTGCGCAGCGCCGAACTCGAGTCGCGCGTGCTCACGGAAGCCGAGCGCATCGAGCAGATCGTGGAGGAGCGGGCGCGAGCGCTCGCGGCGCAGGAAGAGGCCATGTCGCGCGACCGGCGCCTGTCAGCGATTGGCCGCTTGGCTGCCGGCGTCATGCATGACGTCAACAATGCGCTCAATCCGATCATGGCGGCGGCCTATTTGCTCCGTCACCACGCGGAATCGCCGGACGCTGTCCGCGATTATGCTGACCGCATCCGAAAGGCCGCCGAGACCGGGGCAGCCACGGCCTCCCGCGTGGGCCGGTTCATCCGGCAGGAACCGATGCATTCGGGCGCGGATGAAGTCTTCGACTTATCGGTGCTCACGGAAGAGGTGCTGCAGCTCACCGAGCCGATGCCGCAGCGTCGTGCCACCAACGGCACGGCGGTCCACGTCGAGCGGCACTACGGGCTCGGCGTGCTCGCACGCGGGATCCCAGGCGAGATTCGCGAAGCGTTGCTCAACCTGGTCTCCAATGCGATGGACGCGATGCCCACCGGGGGGACGCTGACCGTCTCCACCGAAGTGTCCGATTCCGACGCCCGTGTCATCGTCCGCGACAACGGCGTGGGAATGACCGACGAGGTGCGGGAACGCGCCTTCGAGCCGTTCTTCACCACCAAGGGAGCCGGCGGCTCTGGTCTGGGACTGGCCGAAGTCTACGGCATCGCACGTCGGCATCGGGGATCGGTCACGATCGAATCGGTCCCAGGGCAAGGGACCGCTGTCACGCTGAGCTTTCCTCTGGACACATCGGCTCCAGTGGTGGCCGTCACCGAAGTGTCACCAGTCACGACCGTGCCGCTCCATATTTTGGTGGTGGAAGATCATGAGGACGGCCGTGAGTTCCTCCGGCGTCTTCTGCGCGCCGACGGCCATTCGGTCGACGCGGTGGGTAGCTGTGCCGAAGCGCGTGAAAGACTCGCGGCGGAGGCGTCTTCTGCTTACCATCTCATGTTGACCGACGTCGGTCTGCCGGACGGAAGTGGCTGGGATCTGGTCACCTTCGCCCAAGAACGTGTTCCCGCGCTGCGAGTTGGTGTGATCACAGGGTGGGAACCGATGGTCAGCAGCGAAGAAGCGGTGCGCGCGGAGTTTGTGCTGCGCAAGCCATTGCGCGCTGCAGAATTGCTGGCTCACGTTGCGGGAAGAAAAGTGCCCGCACTACCCGAGTGAACACATGACGGATGTCCCGTCCACGATCCGCGTGCTCGTTGCGGAGGACAATGCGCTTGAGCGATCCACCCTGGTGGATCTGTTGAACGCGCTTGGCCATATGGTGGTTGCTGAAGTGGCGAGTGGCGCTGAAGCCATTGAACACGCGCGGCAGCTGACGCCCGACGCGGTGCTGCTCGATGTCCATATGCCCGGCGCCAGTGGCGTTGAGGCGGCCGAAGAAATTGCCCATGCGCTTCCCGGTACGGCGGTGGTGCTGATCACCGGTGATCTGTCACTGACGCTGTCGTCGGCGGACGTGCTGCGCAGTACGGCGGTCGCCCTCCTCGCCAAGCCCACGCCGCCGACCACGCTCGATGCGACGTTGCGCATGGCTGTGATGCGCGCGCGTGAATTGCTGGCCGCCAAACGCGAGGCCGCCGAAGCCAAGGAGCAGTTGGAAGCGCGCAAATTGATCGAACGCGCCAAGGGCATCCTCATGCGCCGAACGGGCAGCAGCGAACAGGAAGCGTATCGCATCATGCAGCGCAGCAGTCAGGATCGCTCGGTGCGCATGGTCGATATCGCGAAGGCGGTCATCGATTCTGAACCCGGCATGAAGAGCACGGGTCACTGACCCCACTCATCATTCCGATTCGGTTGAAGAGAAACGGCGGACGATCAACACTGATCGTCCGCCGTTTTTTCGCGCTGTAACCGCGGTCACACCGTCAGGAGATTGGTTTACCCGGATTGGGTCCCGCCACCTGTTTGACCAGCTCGTAGAGAAACTGCAGGCCGTCGTAGTACGACTTGACGCGCAGCTTCTCATCGCGGCCGTGTGCGTTGGTTTCGCCCGGTGCCGAGAAGATGCCGCTGACGCCGTAGGTGGGAATCCCCGCGGCGCGCAGGAAACGCCCGTCGGTGGCGCCGGTCGACATCGTGGGAATCACCGGCACGTCATTGAACATCTTCTTGGTCAGCGCGGTGGTCGCCGCCAGCAGCGTCGGATCGATCGGACTCGGTTTGCCACCCGCGTTTTCGCGTGTGCCGCCCCGCGTGGTGATCTTGACGGTGGAATCGCCGATGATGCGGTCGAGCACACCCTTGACCTGGTCGGCACTCGACGTGGGGGCGACGCGGCAATTCACGTTCGCCGTGGCGGTCTGTGGCAGCGCGTTGTCCGCGTGCCCGGCGGCCAGTCGCGTCGCGACGCAACTGGTGCGCAGCATCGACGCGTAGCGCGGATCCTTCGAAATGGTGTTCGCGGCCACCGTATCGTTCGGGTTTGCCACGATCGCGGTCATCGCTGCCGCGAGTGATGGCATCTCAACCTTGGCGGTCTGCGCAAAGAACGGACGCGACACGTCGTTCAGCTCGACCGGGAACGTGTAGCGTTCGATTTTCGCCAGCGCATTCGCCAGCGAATAGATCGCGTTGTCCTTGCGTGGCACGCTGGAGTGGCCGCCCGTGTTCAGCACCGTCAGGGTGTAGTTGACCGGAATCTTCTCGGCCGCCTGGACTGAGTGAAACATCGGCTTGTCGTCGATGAGCGTGCCGCCGCCGCCTTCGTTGATCGCGTAGTCCGCGTCGATCAGTTCTTTGCGATTGGCGATGATCCAGCCGACGCCGTTCGCGCCGCCCCCTTCCTCGTCGGCGGTGAGTGCGAGGATCAGATCGCGTGTGGGGACCCAGCCTTCCGCCTTGTAGCGCAGCAGGTTGGCCACGAGCATCGACGCCATCGACTTGTCGTCGGCCGTGCCGCGGCCGAGGAAGTAGCCGTTCTCTTCGTAGAGTGTGAAGGGATCGCGCGGCCAGTCGCTGCGGAGTGCGGCGACGACGTCCAGGTGCGCCAGCAGCAGGATGGGTTTGCCCTGATTCCGGCCCCGGTAGCGTACGACCAGGTTTTGCTTGGCGGGAATGTTGGGCGGACCAACGATCTGAATATCCGCCGCCGGAAACCCGGCCGCCCGAAAGCGCACGGCCATCGCTTCGGCGGCCTTGGTCACGGAGCCCACCGAGTCGACCGTGTTGATCTCGACGAGTTCCTTGTAGATCGCGCGTGCCGCCTGCTGCTGGGGCGTGAGCGTTGTGGGGGCGCCTGGTGCGCTCATGCGGGGCTGCGCGTGCGCGCGGCCCGCCGCGAAGAGGAACCCGACAGGAGCGAGCGAACTGATGGCCACGCGACGTGCGCGTAGGCCGAAACGAGACGAACGCATTGGATTGGAGGCTGGAGGACAGCGGGCGACCGGCGACGCTGGCGGAGGGCCGCAGGGACGGCAGCGTGACGGCCGCGAGACAGCCGCAGGGACGAGCGGCGGGGACGAGCAGCGGCGACATCGCCAAGCTACGTCGCCTGCCCGTCGCGTCAACCGACGATCAGCACTCCACGCGGCGCGCCAAGCGGCTCATCCGGATGTCCGCCCGGCCCCATCCGTCGGTGTCGGCCGATATCAGTGCGGTTCGCCCCCGGCCCCGCGCCGGGCCGCGCTCAGTTCGGCGCGCGGGTGCCGGCGGCGCCGTATCGGCGCGCTTTGCCAAACGCCTGCGATTCCAGCGGGAAGGCGCGCGTGTTGTTCACGGCCGCGATGTACTGGCGAATGGCGCCGGGAAACGGTGTCGTTCGCGCATTGCCGCCCAGCGGATCGGTGTACCACGTGGTCGCGCCGCCACGATTGGTGAGCGTGGTCTGATTGAAATAGGTCTCACGTGACACGCCGTTGAACGCCGACCGGGGATCGTCGAAGGTCATGCCGGTGATCTGTCCGTAGTTGGTGCTCCAGTCGCACTCGCCGCCGCGTGCCCGGCGCTGATCGGGCGTGATCACGTAGCAGAGCGAGATGGTGCGTGCGAGTGACTGCGGCGCGGCGGCTTCAAAGAAGCGGCTGGGCGAGAACACGGCAAAATGCGGATCGTAGTACGCGAGCGTCCGTCCGTCCGCTGTGCGCAGATAGTTCGAGGTGATCCAGTCCTCGTAGAGACCGTTGCTGTACTGCGACCACTGTCCGTTGGCCACGAGCACGTACTGATTGGTGCAGTGCGCGTCGGGAATGAAGCGGACGCCTCCCCCGGCAGGCGATGCGGCCGGTGTCGGCGCGCCGGCCCGCACCACGGTGCGCTTGTCGCACGACCGGACAAACTCGCCGGGCCGGCCAATCTGCGACACGATGGTGGCGTGCAACTCGGCGCCATCGGAGCATTTCACGTGGTAAACCAGCTCGTGCAGATTGTTGGTGAACGCGTCGTGTGAATGAGTGCCCTGATGCAGTTTGGTGAGAAACGAACAGGTCACGCCGATGTTCACGCGTCGGCCGTTGAGTGTGCGTTGCAGCGGCACATCGTTCTCCCATTCGATCTTGTGCCCGACGTGATCTTCCACGCGCGTGAGCGAGGCGTTCCAGATGGCCAGCTGCGCGTTGGCATACCCAAAGGGTACGTCGCCGATGGCGGCGTACAACTTGGAGCCGCGCGGGTCGCGGCCGTGCTCGTGCCCATAGCTGCATCCCGTCAGCGGATCAGCGGGTGGATGCCACGTGGCGTAACGCGCGCCGTCTGGGCCCGTGGCCGTGAACCGATCGTGCATCGCCGTCGAGCAGAGCGTGACGGCGGTCGGTACCACCACCGCAGCGTGTGTGCCGTGCGCGACGTCAGCGGTGTCGGCCAAAACGGGGGCGACGCTCTCCTCCGGCGCGCAGGCGACCAGCGTACCACAGGTCAACACGCCCGTAGCCACGGCTCGGCGCAGGCGCGACGCGGCGAACTGCATCCAATGATCTGTTGTCCGAATTGACTGTCGCACGCTGTCCTCGCAGTGGTGGGCTGCGTGGAGGGTGGTGGCACCGGTTCGCGTGGCGAAAGCGTATCACCGGCCCTCGCTGTAAACCTGTGACAGCGCGCACCGGGAGCGTCAGGGCACGACCGACACCCCGGCTGAATCGATCTTGACCGTCGCCGCCGTTCCCTGAACCGGGTAGGACTCGAGCACCGGTCCCGTAAACCAGACGCGGACCCATTGGCCAAGGGCGAGGCTGCGGAATTCGCCCTCGGTGCCCGCGACGGTCAACACGATGCTGTTGCTCGCCACGGTCACGAGTGCCTTGGCGTCTCCGTTCGGCGCCGACGGGTTGGCCTCCACGAGCACCGTCCCCCGGAAATTTCCAGAGGGGGTCACGGCCGTCACACGGCCGGCGATATCGGCGTTCCGCGAGGGGACGGTGGGACTGGCATCGCTCCCGCACGCGGACGCGAGCAGGAGTGCGGTCACCAGCAGCGCGAGGTGGGGCGCTCCCATCGGGCGGTTGGAGACGGAACGGACGGGAATCGACACGAGGACTCGGTGGGAGGAGTGGACCGTTGTCAGAGTGACGGATGGCCGTCGACGGTCCTGCACACGGAAATCTTCGCCACGGAGACACCTTCGCGCGACTGCCCCCGCCTGCGTATCATCTTTCTACGCCGATCAGCCGTTGGTCGGTCCCTCCTCGCATTCGTCCCCTCGCCTCGGACTTCCGTGACTCGCTCGCGACGCGATTTCCTCAAGACCTCAGCGGTCGTGGCGGCCGGCACCATGGTGTCGGCCAACCGCCTCTCCGCTGACGGCCTGATCCACCTCCCGACCGAGCATCTGCCGGTCGACGATCCCGCCGTCAAGGCGCTCATGCAACACGCGATCGACGTCGCCAAGTCCGGCGGGGCATCATACGCCGACGTACGCGTTTCGGCGCGCCGCCAGCAGAACGTCAACGTCCGCGATCGCATCGTGCAGGGGGTGAGCGATACGGACACCTTCGGCATGGGGGTACGCACGCTGGTGGATGGTGCCTGGGGCTTTGCCGCCACCAGTCAGCTCACGCGCGACTCGGTGGCGTCGATTGCGCGGGCTGCGCTCGATCAGGCCAAAGCCAATCGTGCCAGCCAGCTGCGGCCCGTCGTGCTGGCACCGACGCCGGGCAATCAGGTCGGCGAGTGGAAGAGCCCCATCACGACCGATCCGTTCACGGTGGCGATTCCCGACAAGGTCGCGGTGCTCCTCGCCGCCACCGAGGCGGCGCTCAAGGTCAAGGGTGTGCGCACGGCGAGTGCGTCGATGTTCTTTCTGCGCGAAGAGAAGTCGCTGATGACCAGCGACGGGTCGTATATCGTGCAGACCATCTACCGCACATCGCCGTCGGTCAACGTGACGGCGGTCTCGAGCGATTTCAGCGACTTCCAGTCGGTGGCGAGCAACGACATCGCGCCGATGGGGTTGGGCTATGAGTGGGTGCTCAATTCCAAACTGGCCGATCGCGCGCCGCAGTACGCCGAGTGGGCCGTGGAGAAGTTGAGTGCAAAGCCGGTGGAGCCGGGTCGCTACGACCTGCTGCTGCATCCGTCGAACTTATGGCTGACGATTCACGAAGTCATCGCGCACCCCACCGAGCTCGATCGCGCGCTGGGTTTTGAAGCGAACTACGCCGGCACGAGTTTCGTGGCACCGCCGGAGAATGTGCTGGGCAAACTCAAGTACGGCACGCCACTGATGAACATCGTGGGCGATCGTGAACAGCCCGGCTCACTCGGCGCGATCGGCTGGGATGACGAGGCGGTCAAGCCAGTCAAGTTCGATATCGTGAAGGACGGCATCTTCGTGGACTATCAGACCACTCGCGAGCAGGCCACGATGATGTCGGACTACTACAAGAAAGTGGGCAAGCCGGTGCGCAGCTATGGCTGCTCGTATGCGCAGAGCTGGGCCGATGTGCAGTTCCAGCGCATGCCCAACGTGAGTCTGCAGGCCGGACGCAACGACGACACGTGGGAGAGCATGATCGGCAAGATGGACAAGGGCATTGCCATCATTGGCGACGGCTCGTTCTCCATCGACCAGCAGCGCTACAACGGCCAGTTTGCGGGACAGGTGTTTTACGAGATCAAGGGCGGCAAGATCGCCGGCATGCTGAAAGACGTGGCCTATCAGTTCCGCACGCCCGACTTCTGGGGCTCGCTCAAGGCGATCGGCGGCCCACGCAGCTACGAGCTGGGTGGTGCATTCGGCGATGCGAAGGGGCAACCGGGTCAATCGAATTCCGTCAGTCACGGCTGCGTGCCGTCGCTGTTTGGTCAGGTCAACATTCTCAACACGGGACGGCGCGCATGAGTGCCTTTGCGCCCACCTCGCTTTTTGCGCCGGTGAACATTCTCTCGCGCGCCGAAGCCCAGGAAATTGCCACGCGTGCGCTCAAGAATTCGCCGGCCGAAGAAACGCGGGTGAATATCAGCAGCACCGCGCGTGCCGACACACGCTTTGCGCTCAATCAGGTCACGACGTCGGGCGAAAACCGCGACACGAACGTCACGATCACGGCGATTGTCGGCAATCGGAGCGCGAGTGTCACCACGAATCGACTCGATGACGCGTCGTTGGCGGCCGCGGCGAAGCAGGCACACGATATCGCCAAGCTGGTGCCGCCCAACCCGGAGTACATGCCGGAGCTTGGTGCGCAGACGTATCCCGCCGCGCGCGAGCGGGCGATGTCGATGCCGACCCCTGCCGAGCGTGCGCTCGCCGCGAAGCAGGTGACGGAACTGGCACGCGCGAGTGAGCTGATTGCCACCGGTTTTATCGAGTGCCGCGCCGGTGCCGTGGCGATGGCCAACTCGAAAGGGCTGG
>JAGNMU010000152.1 GCA_017991005.1 Gemmatimonadaceae bacterium
TGGTGTGGTCGTCGTTTCTGGTGATTGCCGGCGTGATGCTGGCCGTGCGACGACGCATGCGCGAGGAGGGCCCGGCAGCGGTCCAGCGGTTCGCGGAAGACTTCATGCCGCTGATTCTCTTGTTCGCAGTCAGCCTCACGGGCCTGATGCTCACCGTGAGCTACACGTGGATGAAGGGGTACGCCTACACGTTCATTGCGATGCTGCATGCGATCGCGGTGATCGGCACGTTCCTCTGGCTCCCGTTCGGGAAGTTCTTTCACATCTTTCAGCGGCCGGCGCAGCTTGGCGTCGGGTTCTACAAGGACATCGGCCGAGCCCAGGAACTGGCGCACTGCCGCCGCTGCGGCCATGCTTTCAGCTCGCGCATGCACATCGAGGATCTGATCGAGGTCGAACGCCAGCTGGGATTCCAGTATGACATCCCCGGTGACGACGGCCATTACCAGTGGATCTGCCCGCGCTGCCGGCGGGCGTCACTGGCCATGGCGCAGGGCGCCTTGTGGCGTGGCCGGCGCGGCGGCGCGCCGCTGCCTGACAGTCGTCCGCTGCCGATGCCCGTCCACGCCAATCCCGCGCTGGGCGAAGGCCCGCTCGGTGTCGAAGACGCCGACAATTTCTTCCCGTAGCCAGTCCGTCGCCACCGATTCCACAGGAGCACGCTGACCCCATGAATGGCCCGACTCGAACCACCGAGACGACCCCGCCACTCGATCGGGAGACCATCGCCGAATTCGGGCCGCATCTTGCCTACGCGAAGGACGGCCGGCTCGACACCGGCGTCGAGCCTGATAAATACGTCAAGACCCACTGTTGCTTTTGCGGTCAGCAATGCGGCATGCAGCTCAAGGTCAAGGACAACCTGGTGGTGGGCGTCGAGCCGTGGTACGAGTTTCCCTTCAACAAGGGAATGATGTGTCCGAAAGGCATCAAGCGCTATCTTCAGCAGGCGCACCCCGATCGCCTCCTCCATGCGTACGAGAAGGATGCCAGCTTGCCCGGCGGCTTTCGGACGATGGCCTACGACGCAGCTATCCGCAGGACCGCCGGGGAAATCGATCGCATACAACGCACCTACGGCAAGGACGCCTTCGCGCTGCTCTCAGGCGCGAGCCTGACTACCGAGAAGACCTATCTGATGGGCAAGTTCGCCCACATGTGCCTGCGCACCGCGAACATCGACTACAACGGCCGGTTATGCATGGTGAGCGCCGCAGCGGGCAACAAGAAGGCGTTTGGGATCGATCGCGCTGCCAACCCCTGGGAAGACATTCTCGGTGCCGACGTGATCCTGGTGAGCGGCGCGAACATCGCCGAGTGCGCGCCCATAACGACCAACTATGTCTGGCAGGCCCGCGAGCAGGGCGCCAGGATCATCGTCGTCGATCCCCGCATCACGCCGATCGCGAGGACCTGCGACCTGTTCCTCCCGGTGAAACCGGGCCGCGACACGGCGCTCTTCAACGGCATCCTGCACCTCATGATCGAGCACGACTGGATCGATCACCAGTTCATCGCGAGCCACACGGTCGGATTCGATGCGGTCGCGGCACACGTCCGTGAATGGACGCCGCAGCGCACCGCCGAAGTCACTGGCATCGCGATGAAGTCGATCCAGCAGGCAGCCGAATGGTGGGGCACGGCGAAGACGAGTTTTCTCTGCCACGCGCGCGGCCTCGAGCATCACAGCCACGGCGTGCAAAACGTGATGAGCGCCATCAATATCGTGCTCGCCTCCGGACGTATTGGTCGGCCGAATTGTGGGTATGCGACGATCACCGGACAGGGCAACGGCCAGGGCGGACGCGAACACGGCCAGAAATGCGATCAACTTCCGGGCGGCCGTGACCTCGCCAACCCCGTGCACCGCGCGTACATCGCCGGTGTCTGGGGGATGGATCCGTCGGACCTCCCCCAGCCGGGCGTGGATGCCTACGAGATCATTCGCAAGATCGACCGTGGCGAAATCAAGGGCTTGCTGAGCCTCTGTTTCAACCCGGTGGTTTCTCTGCCGGACAACAACTTCGTCCGACAGGCGCTCGAGAAGCTGGAGTACTACGTCGTCCTCGACTTCTTCATGAGCGAAAGCGCGCGCTATGCGGACGTCGTCCTGCCGGGTTCGCTTCACGAAGAGGACGAAGGCACTGTGACGCAGACGGAAGGGCGCGTCATCAAAATCAACAAGGCCGTCGAGTGCCCAGGCGAAGCGCGGCCCGATTGGCGGATCATCCAGGACATCGCGAAAGCCCTGGGCCGCGAGCAGGGACTGACCTTCGAGAATCCGCGTGCGATGTTCGAAGAGTTGCGCATCGCGTCCAAGGGCGGGATTGCCGACTACTCCGGCATTACCTACGAGCGCATCGAGGAGAACTTCGGCGTGTTTTGGCCGTGTCCGAGCGACGTGCCAGAGGGCGTCCCGATGCCCGGCCCGCAAGGCACGCCCCGGCTGTTCGAAGTGGGGTCATGGAACCCCGTTGCGAAGGGCGCCGGGCCGTTCTATTTCCCGGACGGCAAGGCCCGCCTGAACGTGACCCCCTACGCGGGGCCGACCGAGGACGTGGACGAGGAGTTTCCGATCATCCTGACGAGCGGGCGCGTCGTCAGCCAGTTCCTCTCGGGGAATCAAACCAGGCGCATTGGCCCGTTGGTCGATCACTCTCCGGAGCCGCGGATCGAGATGCACCCGCGGCTGGCGGCGCGCCTTGGCATTGCCGACGGAGAGTGGGCTACGGCCGAGAGTCGCCGCGGCAACTGTACGTTGCGCGCGTCGGTGGTGACGACGATCCGGCCCGACACGGTGTTCATTCCGTACCACTGGGCGGGCCGCAAGAGTGCCAACCAGCTGACGATTTCCGCGCAGGATCCGATCTCGAAGATCCCCGAGTACAAGGTGTGCGCCGTGCGGGTACGGAAGGCGGACGCACCGCCTGACTACGCCGATGCCCTCGAACCGCAACAATAGCCAGGTCCCAACCCGTGCCGGTTCCAGATGCTCTCGAGTTCTTCATCGACCCGGGCCGATGTATCGGCTGCCAGGCCTGCATTCAGGCCTGCACGGAATGCGACACCCACAAGGGGCAGTCGATGATTCAGCTCGACTACGTGGATCGCGCGCACTCGACGCAGACCGTGCCAGTCGTCTGCATGCACTGCGATTCGCCGACGTGCGCAGAGGTCTGTCCGGCCGACGCGATCAAGCGGACCGAGGACGGCATCGTGCAGACGGCCAGGAAGCCGCGCTGCATCGCGTGCAACAACTGCGTCCTGGCATGCCCCTTCGGCGTTCCGAAGATGCAGACCAAGATGAACCTCATGATGAAGTGCGATATGTGCTACGACCGGACGTCGGTTGGGCTGAAGCCATGGTGCGCATCCGCCTGTCCAAGCCAGGCGCTGGCGTTCGGCACTCGCGACGAGATGGCGCGGCTGCGCCCGCACGCGAAACCGGTGAACACGTTCCAATTTGGGATGCAGACCATTCGAACCAAGGTCAACATCATGATCCCGCGCGACGCCGCCGTTGAAATTGTCAACGTGACGGACGCGATGCACGAGCCGACGATCGGCCACGAGATCTTGGACGATGTCTTCGGGGAGACACCGGATAGGGGTGACGCATGATTCAGCATCAGCGCGGCGTTGAGGGTCCACGGGATCTCGATCACGGGACCACGCCTCCAGACGGCCGCTCGATCGCCGAGCAGCCGAAGTGGCGCCGCGACTTTCCCATCGACTGGGCACAGGACGAGTACGTGTCGCGCCGGGAACTCGTCAAGTTCATGGTGCTCACCAGCGCAGCGCTGGTGGCCGGACAGTTCTGGATCGTGCTCAAGAGCGCATTCGGCCGGAAGCCGACACCATCAGTGAGCGCGCCGATCGCCCGTGAGAACGAGTTAGCCATCGGCAGTGCCAAGACGTTCACGTACCCGGAAGGCAGCACGCCGAGGCTCCTCATACGGACGGGCGCGGCCTCCTTCGTCGCCTACGATCAGCAGTGCACGCATCTCTTGTGCCCTGTCGTCCCGGCCGTCGATCTAGGCCGACTCCACTGTCCCTGCCACAATGGTTGGTTCGATTTGGCGACGGGCCGGCCTCTCGCAGGCCCGCCGCAGCGGGCGCTACCAAGAGTGCTCTTGGAGGTGCGGGACGGCACCGTATACGCGACGGGTGTGGAGGACGCGACGACATGACCCGACGACTCCGGATGGTCCGCGCGCAGCGCATGCCGATCGTGCATGCGATGCTCGCCTTTGTGGTGCTGATTGTCATCCTGCAGCTCTGGCTACTGACTGCGACGATGAATGCCTACCTCGGTGGCGACAGCGGCACTGTCGTCCCAGCCGCCGTGGGCAGCCTCGCCTGTCTTGGCCTCAATACCGGGCTGCTCTGGTACTTGTTCGGCCTCGACAGATGACCGGATCGCCAATGGGCTCCATCGGCAGCCGGCTCTCCGAAGGGGTCGCGGGCCTGTTCCCCGGCTATTTTGCCTTGGTCATGGCCACGGGGATTGTGTCGATTGCCGCGCACCTGCTGCAGATGCCGCGCATAGCGTCAGTGCTGCTCGCAATCAACCTCTGCGCCTACGCAGTGCTGACGGTCATGTTCGTAATTCGGTTCCTGCTGTATTTTCCGCGCGTGCTCCACGACCTGAACAGCCACGCACGGGGGCCGGGGTTCTTCACGGTGGTCGCTGGGACCTGCGTGCTGGGAAGCGAGATCACGATTCTGACAGGCCGCGCCGGCGTGGCCCACGCGCTGTGGGTCGCCGGCATCGCGCTCTGGGTGGTCGTGATGTACGCGTTCTTCACGGCGACGGTGGTTCGCGAATCGAAACCGACCCTCGAGATGGGCATCAACGGGGCGTGGCTCCTCGGCATCGTGGCGACCCAGGCCGTGTCGGTCCTCGGAACTCTGCTCGCGCCAGGGATCGAGGGCGGGCGTGAGGTCGTGCTGTTCTTCGCGCTGTGCCTGTACCTGGTCGGCGGCATGCTCTACCTGACGATCATCACGCTGATCTTCTACCGTCTCACGTTTGTCGCGCTCACAGTGGACCAGATGACGCCGCCGTACTGGATCAACATGGGCGCCGTCGCGATCACCACACTGGCAGGGGCGTCGCTGCTTATTCAGGCGCACCTCTGGCCGTTCCTGGTGATGCTGCGGCCGTTCATCGCAGGATTCACCCTCTTCTTCTGGGCCACCGCGACATGGTGGATCCCGCTGCTGCTCATCCTCGGCGTGTGGCGGCACGTCGTCCGACGTTTTCCCTTGCGGTACGACCCACAGTATTGGGGCATGGTTTTTCCGATTGGCATGTACACGGTCTGCACCGTGAGGCTCGTTCAGGCTACGGGCCTAGAATTCCTCTCGGTGATTCCGCACCTCACCGTGTACGCCGCCCTGGCGGCGTGGGCAGTCCTGTTTGTCGCGATGATCCATCACCTGTGGCTCTCGGTTCGCGCGACTCCCAATCCCGTCTCAACCTGAGCATCTAAGAACGTTCCCGTTTACACAGAACGAGCCCAAATCGCGGTCGGTCCGGCGCATCAGCTGACATGCAGGAGGAGCGCCCCAGGGCCGTTGCTTGGATGGACCGCGCGGAGCGGCGCCGACGACTCGACGCGTTTCGCCCGAGAGAGGAGTTCCGCAAGGAGTTGAGCCTCTGGGGGCGAACGGAGTTGTTGGGCCGTCCACGCCGCCATCGGGCGGTGATCACGAACTCTCGTCGAACCGTCAGCTCAGATTTCAATCGATGGAGATGTTGACGCTCGCTCAGATCTGATCATCCGTGCCCGCCGAGAGCTGACCAGCGCCATGTCGCGCCTGACATGTGCGCGCATGGCTACAATCGGTGTGAGGACAGCCGTGAGCGCTTGGTCACTGCTCCGTGATCAGAACAGGCCTTTCCTGGTCAGAACTCAGCGGGCGGCGCCATGTTGAGGTAATGCTCCCGGTCCGTCCGTAAGCCGGCCAAAGGCGCATTTTCGCGGTTCTTCTAGACGCCCCGAGCTCTTTCGGCCGGCGGTGCGGAGTCGGGGCGGCCGGCGACGCTATGGTTTTCGTGGACGGGCGCCGTCGAAACCTGCGACACCCCCTTGTTGCCTAGCCCGTTCGTTGTCCGCCCTTCTGAGGAGCGTGCCTGTGTTACGTGTCATCCCAGTTGTGAGCACGCTCCTCTTGCTCGTCGGCTGCGTGAATCTCGGTCCGGGCAGCCAACAGTCAGCCAGGCTTGACCCTGGCATCATGAATGCGCCGATGCCGGTTCTCCTGGCAGAGCAGAAGTCCGCCGGGGTCGGCATCGCGGTGATCCGGGGCGGGCGTGTGATCTGGACCGGCTTCTACGGCGAGCAGGCGCCGGGGGTTCCGGTCACTGTTGATTCTACAAGTACGGAGAGATGTCCGAGTGGTTGAAGGAGCACGCTTGGAAATAGATGCCGGCGGCGCCTAGCAACACACTTCAAGACACACGAAGTCGCACGTCCTCAGGCACTTCCCTCCACACCGGTACTCCTCGGTATGCGTCGGCACACCTCGGTGTTCGACCGGGGTTTAGATAGGCATCTGACACAGTTCTGACACAGTCCGAGATTCGCGCCCGACGCGAGCCGCGACAAGCGCGATGGCTGAGTCACCCGAGCCAACGTGGCAGCGGCCAACGCTGGCTATACCCCATCAGCCTTGCAGCCGCGCTCGTCACACTCCGGCGTTTGCGCCGGCCGCGAGTCGGTGCCAACGGGGCGGGCGGTGTCCGGCGTGGCCTCGGCGATCAGCGCTCCAAGATCGCGTCCGAGTTGGAGGTCGTCGTACAGGCCGAACACCTGCTGCCGGAGGCGACCGACCGCGTCGATCAGGACGACTGTGGGTGTGCCGCGCATGCGGTATGCCCGCATGGTCTGGGGAGTCGCGTCGCCCGACAGTCCCGGGCGATCCACGGCGACGGGGAACGTCACACGGTACTCGTGGAGGAACACCTCGAGCGCCTCCGGCCGCATCACGTCGTGGTGCTCGAACACCGTGTGCAGGCCCACGACGGTGACCGGAGCGTCCGCGAACTGGCGGGCCACCCGCTGCGCCTGCGGAATACCATGCGACACGCAGCCCGGGCACAACATCTGAAATGCGTGGAGCATGACGACGCGCCCGCGCAGCGCGTCGAGCGTGAGTGGTACGGCAGTGTTGAACCAGCGGTCCGTGGACCACGCAGGCGCAGCGGGTGCGGTCATCAGAAGTCTCCGTCCTTCACGTAGGGATGGCTCCACAGCGTCAACTGCAGGAGGCACGACTTCACCCACGCCGCATGCATGGCGTCGACCTCGGCGGCGCTGTGCCCGTGGCGCGTGAGGAACGGCTTCAGCGTCGTCGTGACCGTTACCACCAGCAGGAACAGATCGCGGAACGGCACCAGGGCCGTCGACATGGCGGCGTCGGTTTGGTTCTTCTTCGCCCGATGGTGCCGCAGGCCGATCTCGTGCTGGTAGTCGAGCCAGGCCTGGTTGTAGTCGGCGCGCGCCGTGTCGAGAATCCACTGACCGAAGCGGCGGCGGACGGCACCGAGATAGTCACCGAGCGGCGCGCCGCTGTCCCGGTGCGTGAAGGACGCGAGCAGGTGCGGCTGCGACCCGACGAAGCCGTACCACACATCGAGTATCGCCTCGACCTGGTCTTTGACCACGTCGTGGGACTGACGCAGGGCTCGCACGTCGTCTTCGCCGAAGAGCACGCTCTTCTGCATCCGCGCGAACGCATCGAGCGTAATCGGGGAGCGCGCGATGGCCTGTGTGCCTGCGGTATAGCCGGGAATTGCGGTCGTCATGGTTACCTCTCCTTTGTGGTCAGGGCACACGTCTCCCCATCCGGCACCTGCCGTAATGTCGGACCCGTGCGCGTGGTTCAGACGGTTGCGACGAAACGCGCCCAATGCAGGCGCTGTTGCTCCGCGGGAGCGGACTCGTGCTCGGCGCAGTCGAGGCGCAAGTGCGGCGCTCCCATCGGCGCGTCGACGAAGGCGCAGTGGTGCGGCCTGTCGCCGTCACGCACGTGCGGCCGAAAGTGGACGCAGGTGACACACATGCGGTGCACCGGGATCTGCCCCTGCTCCTGCAGCGTGCGAATCATCTTCATGAGGGCGGTGAGCAGGGTGGCCTGCTCGACGAGGGTCAGTGCGCCGACGGCCTGCGTGAGGAACTCCGGCCACGCGCGCGTCTGCACGGAGAGGCGGCGGCCGGCAGCCGTCAAGTGGAGCAGGCGTGCTCGCGGGTGGCGCTCGTCTGGCCTGCGCTGCACGAGACCTTTGGCGGCCAGGGTCGTGACCGCTTCGCTGATCGTTGGCAGGCCGATGCCGAGGCGCTCGCCCACCTCTGAGGCGGTGCGTGTGCCGTCGGCGGCCAGGAGTGCGAGGATCTGTCCCTGCGTCGGCGACAGTCCGTGCTCGTTGGCGCGACTCCAATCCTGGTGCTTGAGGGCGAGTCCAAGCTTGTGGAGGCCGGCGGCGATGCGCCCGTCGAGCGGTGGCGAGTCGAGAGGCGAACCCTGCTTTGCGCTCATGGAAGTGAGCTTAACTTCGGACTCCGAAGTTGTCAAGGGCAATGCAACAAATAGCCGCCGCCCACCACCGTCCGCGACGTGCCCAGGAGCGTTCCCACCTCGTGGCGCGGTCCACTGCTCCTCGACCACGCTGCAACCGACCGCGAAGAGCCAGCAACCCTGCAGCTAGGCGACGCGGTCAGCCCCAACGGGCGCCGCACGCAGTGCCGCCACAGTTGCCACGCGCAACGCCAGCCCCATCGCCACGACGCCGTACTTCATCGCCCACCAGCCGTTCCACCGCGGTCCGCGCAAAGACAGCCGGCGACGCAACGCCGGCGCCGGCAGCGGGCGACCTGTCACCTTAGGCGCGCGAGGCAGACCAGCAGTTCCCGGGACGAATCGCCGGAATGCGGGACGAGTCGGCCTAGCGGCTCGTGCGTTGCTGCTCGAGTTGGATGAACACGGAGGAGAGCCGCGCGCGTCGTGAAGTCGTGAGGAGTTCGGCGAGCGTGTGGTCGTTGAGTGACGC
>JAGNMU010000153.1 GCA_017991005.1 Gemmatimonadaceae bacterium
TGTATCGGGTGTCATCAGGGCACCTTCACCAATACCACCGCGCCGCATCATCAGCCGGCGGGCTTCAGCACGGCGTGCGAAAGCTGCCACACGACCACGCAGTGGCGCGGACCGACGTACGATCACAGCAAGACACGCTTCCCGCTCTTGGGGCGTCATATCGCCGCCTCGTGTCTGGCCTGTCACAACGACCGCGTGTACGCGGGCAAACCGAGTGTGTGCACCTCGTGCCATCAGCGCGACTACGACGCGGCCACGGCGCCGAATCACCGGGCGTCGGGTTTTCCCACGACGTGCGAGAGCTGTCACTCGAACACCGCCTGGAAGCCGGCGACGTTTGATCACAACCAGACCCGCTTCCAGCTTGCTGGCGGACATCGCAATGTGAGCTGCCAGTCGTGTCACGCCGATGGGGTGTACCGCGGCAAGCCGCTCAACTGTGTGAGCTGTCACCAAGCGAGGTTTGACGCCACGACGCAGCCGAATCATCGCACCTCCGGCTATACCACCACCTGCGAGACGTGTCACTCGGTCGCATCGTGGAAGCCGGCCGCGCTCGATCACTCGCGATTCCCGTTGCTTGGAGCGCACCGTGCGGCCACCTGCGACGGTTGTCATGGCGATGGCGTGTACCGCGGAAAGCCCAGCACCTGCGTGAGCTGTCACCAGGCCAAGTTTGATGCCACCACGCGGCCCAATCACCGCACGTCGGGCATTCCGACCACGTGCGCCACGTGTCACAACGAAAACGCCTGGACCCCTGCGACCTTCGACCACGCCGCCACGCGGTTCCCGCTGGTCGGTGCGCATCGGACGGCGACCTGCGCGGCGTGTCACAGCGACGGGATCTACTCCGGCAAGCCCACCACGTGTGTGAGCTGTCATCAGACCACGTTCAACGCGACCACGCGTCCGAATCACCGGACCGCCAACATGCCGACCACGTGTCTGGCCTGTCATAATCAGGTCGCCTGGTCGCCGGCCACGTTCGATCATGCGGTGACGCGCTTCCCGTTGGCGGGCGCGCATCGGGCGGCGACCTGCGCGGACTGCCACGCGGATGGTGTGTACACGGGTAAGCCCACCACGTGCGTGAGCTGTCATCAGTCCGACTTCAACGCCACCACGCGACCCAATCACGCGGCGGCGAATATTCCCACCACGTGTCAGACGTGCCACAACGTCACGGCCTGGCTGCCTGGCACCTTCGATCACGCCGTCACACGCTTCCCGCTGGCGGGCGCACACCGGGTCGCCACGTGCGCGGCGTGTCACGGCGACGGCGTGTACACGGGGAAGTCCACGACGTGCGTGAGCTGTCATCAGGGCGTGTACAACGCCACGACCAAGCCGCCGCATGCGGCGAACGGCATCAACACGACGTGCCAGAGTTGCCACACCACCACCGCGTGGCTGCCCGGCACGTTCAATCACTCGGCCACACGCTTTGCGTTGACGGGTGCACACGTCAGCCAGACGTGTCTGGCCTGTCACGGCGACGGGGTGTATCGCGGCAAATCGATGGTTTGCCTCTCGTGCCATACCACCGATTACAACGCAACCACCAACCCCAATCACCGCACGGCGCAGTTCCCCACGGGGTGTGAAAGCTGCCACACCACTACTCGCTGGCTTGGCGCGACCTTCAATCACGACGGCCCGTGGTTCCCGATCTATTCCGGCAAACACCGCGGGAAATGGAACACCTGCACCCAGTGTCACAACAACAGCGCGAACTATCGCGAATTCACCTGCCTGTCGTGCCACGAGCATAACCAGTCGTCGATGGACAGCAAACATCGCGGCCGCAACGGATACAAGTACGAGAGTCCGTCGTGCTACGCCTGTCACCCGCGCGGAGACTAGCGATGCGGCGCACGCTGACCTCGATCGTGCTCGCGACACTCGCGATCCCTGCGCTCGGGGCGCAAACCGCGACACGCAAGCCGCCGGTGTCCCAGCCTCCAGTATCGAGCCCATCCACCAAGACGCCGCCGGCACGGCCGGCGGCGCCGGCCGCGTCGGCCAAGACGGTGTCGACGTCGCAAGACAGCGCGGTCAACCGGCGCGTTGCGGATCCGTCGGCGTCGCGCTGGCGCTGGGCGAGCGTGACCTATCTGAGCGGCGAAACGATCTACCTCGACGCCGGCACCACGGCGGGGCTCCGTGAGAAGGCGGTCGTCGAAGTGATGCGGCGCGATTCCGTCGTCGCGTCGCTTGAAGTGCAGTTCGTGTCCTCATCGCGATCCGCGACGCGCGCCGTACGGGGCGCCGGTGTCGCGATCGGCGACAGCGCGCGATTCCTGCCCGCCGTCGAGACGATCGCGATCGCCGATGGAGCAAGCGCGGTTCCCGGATCGGGAGCATCGGCGGATCCCGGCGCGGCGCGTGATGCGAGTGGTCGCGCATCGGTGGCGGCGGCGCAGTCGGGGACACTGGCGCCATCGGCAACGGCGTCCGCATCCGCATCCGCGTCCGCATCCGCGTCCGCATCCGCGTCGTCCTCGGCCGCGTCGGGTGGCAAGCCGCGAAAGAGCGGCGCGCGCACCGTGTCAGGTCGCGTTGGTGTCCGCTATCTCTCGCTACAGACCGGCACCGGTGCCAGCGGGCGTGTGACGCAGCCGGCGGTGGATATGCGTCTCGAGGGACATCGCATCGACGGGACGCCGTTTGGACTCGTCATCGATGCGCGTGCGCACCGACAGCAGGCCGGAAGCGGAAAGACCACCGGCAGCACGCGCGTCTATCAGTCGTCACTCGAGTATCAGGGCGTCGGGCCGTTCCCGGTTCGCGTGACGGCGGGCCGACAACTCTCGAACGTCCTGTCGTCACTGGGGTTCTTCGACGGCGTCACACTGGATGTCGATCGCAAGAACTGGCGCGTCGGCGCGGTGGGCGGCACGCAACCCGACTACACGAATTTCCAGCCGTCCGGAGCCATTCGCGAAGGAGGCGCATGGCTGCAGTGGCACACGGCGCCAGGCAGTCACACCATCTTTCAGACGACCGTCGGTGGCGTCGGCTCATACGGCGTGGATGGCATCAATCGCGAGTTCGCGTTGCTCTCGAGCATGCTGGTGACGCCAAAACTTTCGTGGTACGCCACGCAGGAAATCGACGTGAATCGTGGCTGGCGCAAGTCGGCTGAGTCGGGGCAGGGGATCACGCCGACGTCGACATTCGCGACGTTGCGCGTGGCGGTCAGCCGCGCGCTGTCGGTGCAGGCGGGATACGACAGTCGGCGCAGTGTGCGACTGTACCGCGACTTCCTGACACCTGATGTCGCGTTCGATGACGCGTTTCGGAAGGGTTACTGGGGCGGCCTGTCACTGTCGGTGCCCCACGTCTTCGCGAGTGCCGACGTGCGCACCAGTGACGGCGCGACGGTTGGGCGGAATCAATCCAACACGGCCAGCCTGTCGGTCACGCGTCTCACCAAACTGGGCTTCGGCCTGCGTGCACGCGGCACCACGTACGACGGGCCGACCGTGTCGGGTACGTTGACGTCGGCCTCGTTCGAGATCGATCCATGGGGTCGCGCGCGCATCGAAGCGACCGTTGGTCGCCGTGATGATCGCCGCGCGCAATCCGGCATGCTGCCGGCCCGCACCACGTGGGTTGGTTTTGATGCCGACGCCGGCATCGGACGTTCGTGGTACATCATGGCGTCGAGTTACCGGGAAGTCGGAGCGACTGAGCGGTTGCTGCAGCAGTACCTCGGCCTCAGTTGGCGCTACTAGTCCCAAGTCGTCATCCACTTTTCTCGGAGTCCAGTGATGCAGGTACCTTCGCGACGGTCCGCGCGATTTTCACAGTCAAGTTCGTCGGTGCTGGTGCGCGTGTTGTGTGTTGGCACGGTGTTCCTTGCGGCGTGCGGGGCCCCGGACAGCGCCGGCCGGCGTCCGTTGACCGATGCGCCCGGTAGCGGTGCACCAGGCGGTCCAATGGGTGGAAGCGCGGAGCTGCCGCCGGGGATGACGGCCATCGCGGCGGCCCATCTTGATAGCGGGAACGTGGCCTTTCGTGCGCGCAACTACGAGCAGGCGCTGCGCTATTACCGGACTGCCGCACTCGACGTGCCGCAGCATCCCGCGCCGTGGTACGGGGTACTGATGGTCGGTCAGGCCACGGGAAACCGCGCGCTCGCTGATAGCGCGACTGCGGCCGTGGCAACCCGGAGCGGCGGCGGAGATTTGCTGCAGACGGACGCGGCCAAGGCGCATCAGGCACCAACCGCCTCCATGCCCCCCGCCGGACAGCAGAGCCCCCCACCGTCCCGATAGTTGGCGGTGGGCGACGCCACGCCGTAGGGCGCAGGAGCATCCGCTGACCCCTGCGTGTGTTGCTAGTTTGTTGGAATGACCGACTCCCGCGATCTGCCGTTCGACAATCAGTTTGTTCGCCTGCTGCCCGGCGACGCCGAGACCTCGACGCGTCGCAGGCAGGTGCTCGGCGCCTGCTGGAGTGCCGTGCAGCCGACGCCCGTGTCCGCACCACGTCTGGTAGCGTATTCTCGGGAGGTGGCCGACTTGTGCGGGTTCACCGACGGTGACGTGAGCGCCCCATGGTTCGCGGAAGTGTTTGGCGGAAATGCCCTGCTGCCGGGCATGGAGCCGTATGCGGCATGTTACGGGGGACACCAGTTTGGCAATTGGGCCGGACAGCTTGGTGATGGTCGTGCCCTGACGTTGGGTGAGCTCATCGGGCGCGATGGCGTGCGCTGCGAACTGCAGCTCAAGGGGGCCGGACCCACACCATACTCGCGCACCGCCGATGGCCGCGCCGTCCTCCGGTCCTCGATCCGCGAGTTCCTGTGCAGTGAAGCGATGTTTCATCTTGGCGTCCCCACCACGCGCGCGCTCTCACTCGTGGCGACGGGCGACGAGGTGCTGCGCGACATGTTCTACAACGGCAACGCGCAGATGGAACCGGGTGCCATCGTCTGTCGCGTGGCCCCCTCGTTCATTCGCTTCGGCAACTTCGAGATTCTCACCGCCCGCGGCGACACCACACTGCTGGAACGGCTCGTGGATTTCACGATCGCGCGCGATTTTCCGCACCTGACTGGTGACGCGCCGGCGCGTCGAGCGGCGTGGTTTGCCGAGGTGTGCGAACGCACCGCACGCATGATCGTGCACTGGATGCGCGTGGGATTTGTGCACGGTGTGATGAACACCGACAACATGTCGATTCTGGGCGTGACCATCGACTACGGCCCGTACGGCTGGCTGGACAATTTCGATCCGGGGTGGACTCCCAACACCACCGATGCGTCCGGGCGCCGCTACCGGTACGGCCAACAGCCCGCCATCGCACAATGGAACCTCATTCGATTGGCCGAGGCGCTGGTGCCGGTCATGGGAGACGAGACACCGCTACACGAAGGGCTGGAGCGATTCAGCGCGGTGTACTCGGATGACTACGCGGCAATGAATCGTGCGAAATTCGGCATCATCGGCGCGGCAGACGACGCGCAGGATCTGGCCCTGATACGCGAGGCATTTGCGCTGCTCCACGCGCTCGAGGTGGACTATACGCTCTTCTTTCGTCGACTGGGTGAGGTGGCAGACGTGTTGGCGGATGACGCGACAGTCGATTCACTCTTTGGCGATGCGTTCTACGACGAGACCACGCGGCTCGCACGCGGCGACGAGTTGCTCGCGTGGGTGCGTCGTTGGCACACGCGTGTCTCGCGTGACGGCGAGCCGGCGGTGTCGCGTCGCGTGCGCATGCATGCGGTCAACCCCAAGTACGTGCTCCGCAACTATCTGGCGCAGGAGGCAATCGATGCCGCCCATGCCGGAGACGATTCCGCGGTCGCGTCGCTCCTCGAGGTGATGCGGCATCCCTACGACGAGCAGGCGGCGTTCGAGCGCTACGCCGCACGACGGCCGGAGTGGGCGCGCAACAAAGCCGGGTGTTCAATGTTGTCGTGCAGTTCGTGATGCCCGTGTGGACCTGGAGCGGTCACTCCGGCTCGACGTCCAACCCCAACGCCGAAACGAGTGCGATGGCCTGCTGATAGGTGATGATCGTGCCCTGCATGGCGGACGGATCAAGTTCGATGCCGCTCAGGTCACTGCCGCGCAGATCGCACGACGCGAGACGCGCCCCGCCAAGCCAGGCGCTTGTCAGATCGCAATCACGAATCGACGCCCCCTCACAGTTCGCGCCCGTCAGGTCCGCTTCACGCAACTTGACGCTGGAAAACCGGGCTTTGCGCAGATCGGCGCCCGGTAGGGCGCAGTGCGACCAGTTCCCGCCGTCGACGTGCATGAGCACGTGCGAACAGCGATCAAACGAGCTGCCCACGAACTTGCAATCGGCGAATTGCGTTTCGAAGAAACTGCAGTTCATGAAGCGGCAGTTGACGAACGCAACATCCGCGTGCGTGGAGCAGTTGAACTTGGCGCTCCGAAAGGTGCATTCCGAAAACACGACACCTCGCAGCCGAGCTTCTGTCAGATCGAGGTCAGTGAACGCTGTGCGGGTGTGCTGCTGATCCGTGATCTCCTGATCACTCCAGTCGGCGCCGCTGACGGTGGCCGTTGTGGCCGGCGCTCCCTTGGCCCCCGCGCTCATCGGGATACACTCGCGTTCGCCGCATGGTCTCCATGACTTGTCGGCATCGAGCGAGTGGCGAATGTTTCCGGGTGCGGCAACGAGCGAATCACGCTGGGCATGGAGGAGTCGATGAAAGGCGGCAAAGGCGGGCAGGGGCGCAAGCGTTCGACACCACGGGTGGCCGACAAAGGAAAACCGGCGACGTTGGTGAAGAAAGGCTCGCCCAAACGTGACTGGGGTGCGATCCCCAACGAAAGCGACGGCCCGAGCGCACCAACACCGCCCCCAGTGAAACGACGCGGCACGTGATCGATCACGCTCATCGGGCGGGACGTGCGGAAGGCGATGCTGCCGGTGATGCGGTTGGTGATGCGGTCGGTGAGGCGCGCAACGTCTCCGTCGCCTGGTGGATGCCGGCGCGAATGCGCGGATAGGTCCCACACCGGCAGATGTTCCCCTGCATGGCCTGGTCGATTTCCGCATCCGTGGGCACACGCGTCACCGCAAGCAGCGCCACGGCCGACATGATCTGACCCGACTGACAGTAGCCGCATTGTGGCACATCGAGCGCGATCCACGCCGACTGCACCGCCTCAGCGATTGAACCGGACAGCCCTTCGATGGTGGTGAGTCGCTTGCCGTCGATCGCCGAGACGGGTGTGACGCACGCACGCAGCGCGACGCCGTCGACGTGCACCGTGCAGGCGCCGCACAGCGCCGCGCCGCATCCGAACTTGGTGCCGGTGGAGCCCAACGTGTTTCGCAGGGCCCAGAGGAGCGGAGTGGTCGGGTCGATCGACAGCGTGACCGGGGCACCGTTGAGTTGGAACGACACCGTCGCAGAACGCACTGAATCGGTCACGTCACCGCCCCCGGTGCCGGAAGTCGCAACGGCAACGAGCGCAGGCGCAGACCGGTCAGCGCGAAGACGGCATTGGCCACCGCCGGCGCGACGGGAGGCAACGCGGGCTCACCGATGCCACTCGGCATGTGTGGACTCGGTATGATGTGCGTTTCGATCACCGGACATTCCGCAATGCGCAGGGGTGCATAGCTGTCAAAGTTGCGCTGCTGCACGGCGCCATCTTTGATGCGAATCTCTCCGGAGAGCGCGGCGGAGAGCCCGTAGATGATGGCACTCTCCACCTGCTGTGTGATGATGTTCGGGTTGACCGGCACTCCGCAATCGACGGCCGCGACGATGCGATGCACGCGGATGCGGCGATCGACGGAGATGGACACCTCGGCGACTTCGGCAACGACCGTTCCGAACGACCAATGCAACGCGATACCGCGCGCCCGTGGCTGGCCATCCTCGGCTGGAGGCAGCGGTTGGCCCCATCCACTCTTCTCGGCCGCGAGCTGCAACACGGCGCTGGCGCGCGGATGGCGCTGCAGCAGCAGCGCACGGAACGCGGCGGGGTCCTGGTTGCGCGATGCGGCGATTTCGTCGATGAACGATTCAAAGAAGAACCCCTGGTGCGAATGGCCCACGGAGCGCCAGGAGCCGACCGGTACTGGGAGGTCCACCTCGGCGTGCGACGCATGGAGCGCAGGCACCTCGTAGGGTTGATCCCATGATCCTTCTGCCGTCGTGCGGTCTGGGGTGAATTTGGCGAACACAAAATTCACGCGCTGACTGTAGCGCTTGAACGGTGCCTGACTGGCCGAGTGTGCGCTGATGCCCAAGAGCTGCCCGTTGGCATCGAGAGCGGCGCGCAGGTGCGACACGGCTGCCGGGCGATAGAAATCGTGCTGCATATCGTCCTCGCGACTCCAGATCACCTGGATCGGCACGTCGGGCATCGCCTTGCCGATCGCTGCTGCCTGCGCGATGTAATCGACGTCCAGGCGGCGGCCCAAACCTCCGCCGAGCAGCTGCTCATGCACGATCACGCGGTCGTCTGGCACACCGGCAATCCGCGCCATCGCATCACGCGCGAACTGCGGCACCTGTGTGCCGGTCCAGAGTTCAACCTGGTCGCGCGACATGCGCACCGTCGCATTCATCGGCTCCATCGTCGCATGGGCCAGATAGGGAGCGTCGTACGTGGCGTCGACCACATGAGCGGCGTTTTCAAACGCGTCGTTGATGCTGCCAAGCGATCGAAAGGTGAAGCCCTCGGTGCCGGCCGCCGTGGCGTGCAGCTGTTTCATGATGGCCTCGCTCGACAGCGCGGCGTGGGGCCCGGGATTCCATGTGATGGCGAGCGCGGGCAGGGCCTGACGTGCCTGCCACCAGCTGTCGGCGATCACGGCGACGCCGGGAGCATCGCCGTATTCGCTGCCAGAGAGCGGCACCACGGCGCGTACCCCCGGCATGCGCTGCGCGGCGGCAAGATCCGCTCGCGCAACGGTACCACCGAACGTCGGACTCATACTGACGGCGGCGTACCGCATCTGCGGCAGCAACACGTCGATGCCGAATGTGGCCTCACCGCGCGACTTGGCGGCACTGTCCAGTCGTCGCGCAGCGGTGCCAATC
>JAGNMU010000154.1 GCA_017991005.1 Gemmatimonadaceae bacterium
GAGGACACGGCCAGCGATCGGTGGCGTACACGGTACCCGGCTCAAAGAACAGCACCGTGACTCGGCGATTGAGCGCGTTGGCATCGTTGCGCGCGAGTCGGTGCTCCGGTTGCTGATACCGGAGTGCATCGGCGCGCGAGAACATGACCAGCGGGTTGGCTTCACCGCAGCCCTGATAGTCGGCTTTGCCGTGTGCATCGGCCCCTTTCCCGAGAAACGCCTCGGGTGGCACGCTGAAAGGTGCCCCGGTCGCGTCCACACCGAGAGCTGCTATGTAGCGTGCATACAGCGGGCCGGCCGGCGCGGTGGGCGATGCGGAATCGTGGCGCGAGGCGAGGTGCCCCTCCATGATCGACGCGGCCATGTCATCGCGCGTCCAGTGGTCGCCGCCCACGGGCGTTGCCGAAAGCTGTTCCCACAACGCGACGCGACGGGTCAGTAACGCGTACAGCGCCGACGCGCGTCGGCCGCTGAGTGTCTTGTTGTAGTCGACATGACCGACGGGGTCGGCATGACCAAAGATCGCGAGCGGCGAACCGGGATGCGCGCGGATCTTCTCGATCAACACCAGCAGGTCTTCGGACATCGACGGCAACAGCACCGATGAGTCGAAGGCAAAGTGATGATCCCCCAGTTCCCACGCGTCGATGGCGGTCAGCGGACGCCGAATCGTGTTGTGTTCGGCCGTGCTGTCCGTCGGCGCCACCACGTGCATCACGTCCATCCGCGCTCCTCTTTTCTCCGCCCGATGTGGGGAAACCCACACGAAGCTACCGCTTTTCCCCTACGGCGGTGCGGCACCCATTTCCCCCATCGTGGGATGGTGGCACCGCTTCGGGTGCCGCGCCATGTCCCTCCCGAGAGGACCAGACCCATGCGGCACCTCACAGAACTCGTCATCAGCGACGTTGTGCTGTCATCGGCGCTTGCTCCTTGTGTCGGCGCGCAAGCCGTTTCGCAGCCCCCCACGCGCCTGCCGGCGACCCGAGTCATGGGTGATACGATGAACATTGTCACCGTCCAGAATGACCGCGCCAAGGCGGTGACGGTGTACATGGAAAACGGTGCCTTCGATCGGCGAATCGGTGTGGTGCCGGCCGGCAAGGTGGCCACGCTGCCACTGCCAGCCTGGGCCATTCGTGGCCGCAACAGTCTGCGACTGTTCGCGCGCCCGGACGGCGAGAATGCCGATCTCGATACGCAGTCGTTCCCGATCTCGGGCGCGGTGCGTGTCGGACTGCTCGTACCGCCCACGGGCGGCATCTCCAAGGCCGACAGCATGGCGGTCAAGCTGACGTCCGAAGAGCTGGCCAGCACAACACTCACGGTCAACAATCAACGTGACCGCGCCGCTGTGGTGTATGCCGAGCAAGGCACGTATTCGATTCGGCTCGGCGAGGTCGCGGCAAACCGACAGGCGACGCTGCGTTTCCCGAAGTCGATCATCGGCGCCGACAACTCCGTCCGCGTCTTTGTGCGCCCCGTCGGCGGCAGCGACTTGAGCACCCAGACGCTCAAACTCACCACCGGCGACCACATCGCACTCGAGATCGCGAAGTAACGTCCGCGGTCCGCGCTCGACAACAGCGAACAGCGAACAACCTTATCGCAGAGGCGCAGGGGGCGCAGAGGCGCGCTGTCGGCAGGTGCGGAGTCGATCCCTATCGAATGTGGGGATAACACCGGCGTCTGCGGCACGAGCCTCTGCGCCCCCTGCGTCTCCGCGATTCAGCCGTTGCAGTCCCGCGGGCGGCGATCGACGCCACCGACGCGCGTTGACTCATGGACGCAGAGGCGTGCCGTCGGCCAGCGCGGAGTTGATCCCCATTGATTGTGGGGATCACACCAGCATGTCCGGCACGAGCCTCTGCGCCTCTGCGCCTCTGCGTCTCCGCGATTCAGCTGTTGCGGTCCCGCGGGCGGCGACCGACGCCACCGACGCGCGTTGACTAGTTGCGGCGTTTGCGCAGTGCGTTGCGTTCGATGTACCGGCCGAGCGCCAGTCCCTGCACGAGACCGACATCGGTGGCGTGACGGAAGTGATACCCCACGAACACGCGCGAATCGGCGTTCTCCCGCGCGGCGTCGGACACACTCTCAAATTGGCGCACGCTGCCCGGCAGCGACGTGCTCGTGGTTGCGAACGGTCGAATACGCCCCGTGATCGCCGACTCGATCACAGCCGCCGCCGTGCCACCGGCGATGGCGTGCGCGCTGGGATAGTCGGGGATGGGCGGCGTCGGGAATACCAGCACCTGCCAGCCGGCCGCTGGCGTCGTCGAGGCATTGCCATCGCTGGCCGCCAATTCGACCGCAGTCACTGGGTGCCAGAAGTTGTAGTGATACTTGGACTCCAAGCTGGTGGTATACGCGTCAAACTCGCCAAGCTGCAGCAGCGCAAAGAGACGGGCGGTCTGATAGGCATCGAGATGCTGCTGCGCGGCAATGGTCCGGGCGATGCGGTTCCAACCGGCCGGTGAACTCTCCACCCAGAATTTCGCGATCTCGGTTTGTTGCGCGGACCGCTCCGGACAGACATCGCATCCGAGCCGTTTGATCTCGTTGTAGTCCCGGGCGTACCAACGCGTGCGCGCGGCGGCGGCATTGCTGGCCGACAGGTATGGCGGCGGGGCGCGAAACTGCGAGGCACTCCGCACGACAAACGGCTGGACACTCGCGGCCCACACCGAACCATCCGCGAACCCGCCGGTTCCAAAGAAATCGAATCCGGGCGTGTTGAACGGAAAGGTGAAGCGATAGTCGCCAACCCCGGTGCCGGGCACGTACGGGGCCACACCACCTCCCGCTGTGCCATCGCTCGCACGTCGGGCCAGGATCGCTGCCGCAGCACGTTGTCCGATCGCCAGTCCCTCGGCGTATCCGCGCTCACCGACAAACGACTGCAGTGCGGCCGCGTACCAGGTGTCCGTGTCGGTGCGTGATCCCGGTGCGGCCCCACTGATGGCGTCGTGCGCGGCCGCGAGCACGGCGACCGCCGCGTTGGCCGAACGGTTGATCGGTCCCGTGTCCGCATAGCGTTCAAACTCGGGCGCGATACCGTTGAGTGCGTCGTGCATGGCAACGTTGGCAATGGCGTAGAGACGCGCTTCGACAAACGGTGCCAGCGGCGCACCCGGTGGCACCAGCGAGGGAGCTGCGGCCACAGCCTGTGCGTTCCCCGCCATGACGGCATCGAGCATTGCGGCATCGACCACCGCGGCACGTTCGCCACCGACGTGGGATCGCGTCACCGACGCCGTAGACTCGGGTGGCGCGGTGGGGGCGAATCCCGCGTCCCCCGTCCGCTCCTGACAGGCTCCAAACAGCACCAATCCAACAAGAAACAACACGGACGACGGCAGTCTGCGACGCATTGGGCACTCCGGACGAGGGCGAGACACGACCACGAACAGCGGGACGCGCCAGAGTGCCGCACACTCGTCTACAACCTGTCTACAGCAGCCCGCCTTAGAGCAGGTGGGCTTCGGGTAGCGAGGCAAACCACGGCGCGAGCGCCGGGCGACTCGCACACGCCTGCAGTCGCCAGGAGCGTGCCTTTCGCAACTCACCCAGCTGGGCGAGCGTCGAAACCAGCCGGACAACCGGAGGGTTGAAAATGTCCGCCACAGTTGGCGGACTCTGCTCCAGCAACTTCGATTCGAGCGTGCCCATCAGCTCCCGAAGTTCAGCAATGCGCGCGGCCTCATAACCTGCGGCTCCGTCTGCCTGCCATGCCGTCTCGAACGCGGGTGCCCCGCGAATGACGGGCGCGCGCAGTCGTTCGGCAAGCGCCTCCTCAAAACGGGACTGCGATTCCAGCACACGTAGGAACCGGTCACGCGCCGGTGCGTGGCGCGGATCGAGCAGCAATGTCTGCCGAAGCACCTGCTCTGCCCCGATCGCATCGCCCACGGCCAGTCGCGCGGCAGCCAGCGAGCTCAGCATATGTGGAATGTCGGGCTCCAAACGCACCGCTGACTCCATCGCCGCCAGCGCGTCGGCATGTCTGCTCGCAAGTCCGAGCCACACACCATAGAAGCGATGTCCTTCAGCGTAGTTCGGCTCGTTGGCCACGGCTTGTGCAAGCGCGCGCC
Organism: Gemmatimonadaceae bacterium; assembly: GCA_017991005.1. GTDB lineage: Bacteria > Gemmatimonadota > Gemmatimonadetes > Gemmatimonadales > Gemmatimonadaceae > Gemmatimonas. The sequence continues at coordinate 4,095 of JAGNMU010000154.1, forward strand.
CCGCCGCGTCGAAGTCGTCCTTGAGGTACAGCGCTTCGACACCGAAATGCACATACGGAATGGCCAGCGTGTGATCCAGCGCGAGCGCCTCATGGCTGCACGCAATGGCCATCGCAAACGTGTCGTGAAAGGGCGTGAGCACTTCACGACGCGCCGCGACCGCGTAGAAGTTGGACATGCCGGCAATCGCTGGCGCGAACCCCGCGTCGAGCGCCAGCGCGCGTTCGAAATACTCGCGGCTGCGCAGCAACTCGTCGGTCGAACCGCCGTGCGCGCTGCGCAGAAACAGATAGAGGCCGCGCACATAGAGCGCGTACGTATCATGACGCTGGTTCGCGTCCGCCACGGGTCGTGTTCCGTCACGCGGAACCGCCCGCTGCGCCGTTCGCCGAACCCGCTGCGCAGCATTCGCCTGCAGCGCGCGAAGTCGCGCCTGTTCGCGCGAGAGCCACCGGTCGAACGCGGCAGCTCCGGCGACATGAAAGCCGTGAAACGGTTCGAGTGACGCGTCCGCATGATCCACTGCAATGTCGCGCTCGAGGTCAAACACATCGCAGCGGACCTGCGCGGGGTCCACCCCCACCAGTCCCTCTCCGACAGAAAGAATGGCGAGCGGACCCAAGGCGCGGCGAATCCCGTGCAACGCGTTCCGCAGCGCCTGTCGGCCGCGGCGGTCATCCAACTCCGGCCACAGCAGCGCAATCAGTGCGTCGCGGGCATGAAGCCCGCGCGGTCGGGCGAGCAGCAGATAGCAGAGCAGCGCCAGATGCCGCGGTTGCGTCAGTCGCGAAGTCGAGGCGCCGTCGGCGTCGGCGCGCACCGTGACCGGTCCAAGCACACGCAAACAAAATGGCGCATCAGCGCGAACGATCATCGGGCTCCTCGGCGCGCAGCTGATTCATATACCGCTCGGGCGCGGCGAGGAAATCGCGCGTCAGACGCACGTGTTCGGTATGCTCCCAGGCAATCGGTTCGATGCGTTCATCGTCGAACGAATAGATCCGTGCGCCGGGATAGGCGAGCAGCAGCGGAGAGTGTGTGGCGACAATGAACTGCCCGCCACTGGCCACCTGCTCCATCATCAACGCCAGCAACCCCAACTGCCGCTGTGGCGACAATGCGGCCTCAGGTTCATCCAGCATATACAGGCCGTTGGGCACCAACCGCTGCTGAAAGAAATTGAGGAACGCCTCGCCGTGCGATCGGGCGTCAGGCTCCTCGCCGTAGCGGCGGCGAATTTCCCGTGCGCTCGTGCGCAACGGGCCCATGGCGAGCGTTTTTGCGTAGTCGGACGCGCCCTCGAATTCCACTTCCATGCGTTCCAGCTCTGCGGCAAGGTCCTGTTGCTCGCGTTTCATGCGCTGCTGAAAGGCAAAGAAGTCTTCGGCGCGCAGGAAGAAGCCGCGATAGCTGCGCGTGCGCCACGTCAGCTTGAGTGCGCGGGCCAACCACTGCTGCGCCTCCAGCGACGGATCGTCCTGCGCGCGGTCGGCGGCACCGGCCGAGGCCAGTCCGGCCGCGACCGCCATCGCCTCGAGCAACGTGGACTTGCCGGAGCCATTTTCGCCCACAAAGCAGGTGACCGGCACATCGAGGTCCAGCATCTCGAGGTTGGCGATCACCGGAACAGTGAACGGGAAGCGATTGGCGCGTTCCGCCCAGTCGGGACGGGTGTAGCGCACGTTGACAAGTTGCACGGAATCGCGCTTGGGATCGCGCAGGCAATCGCGCTTGAACAGGCGGGAAATAAACTCGTGGGGGCACCGGAAACTTACCGCGCCCGGTGGTGGTGCCGACAGGACGCCGGGCCGTCCCGGGCGTCGCCGACAACGCGCGCGGCGGGCGCCGCGTCTAGCTCTCGTCGGGCCGAACGCATACAATCCGCACACCCCGTCCCCCCGTCCTGAGGAAGCAATGTCCCGTTCTACTGCTGCGGCCGTCTTTGCCGGCCTGCTCGTCATGGTGCCTGTCGCCCGCTCGGCCGAGGCGCAGGGGACTGTCGCCCAGCCCCCGCAGCGCGGACGTGCCGTGGTGATCACCGACACGGCGCGCGCCCGCGCACTCTTCGTCAGTAAATCGCCCGCCGATCTGCCGGGGTGTGGCGCGAACTGCGACACGCAGATGAAACAGCGCCTGGCCACCGACAGCGCCTACGAAGCGCGCGCCAAGGGCGTGATGGAGTTTCGCAAGGTCACGTACAAGAGTCGCGTGGATGGACTGGAGATTCCGGCGTATCTGTTCGCGCCGCTCACCAAGAACGCGGCCGGCCACGCGACCCTCGTGTGGGTTCACGGCGGAGTGCATTCCAGCTGGGCGCTCTCGATGTGGCCGTTTGTCCGCGATGCGGTGCAGCGCGGCTACGTCGTGATCACGCCGAACTACCGGGGCAGCACCGGATACGGCAGCGAGTTCTACAGCAAGATCGACTACGGCGGAAAGGAAGTGGACGACGTCCTCTCATCCGTCGACTTTCTCAAGACCGTGCCGTACGTGGACATGGACCGCATCGGCATGATGGGATGGAGCCACGGCGGATTCATCACGGCACTCAACCTCTTCCGCGACTCGCATCCGTTTCGCGCAGGCGTGGCGATGGTGCCCGTCACCAATCTCATTTTCCGACTCTCGGATCACGGCCCCGGCTATCAGCGGGACTACGCCGCCGAAGAAGGGATTCAGGGACTCCCGTTTGAGAACGTGGCGGAATACATCCGCCGTTCGCCCGTCTTCCACATCGACAAGCTCACGGTGCCGCTCCTGGCGCACGTCGCAACCAACGACTGCGATGTGTACTTCCGCGAGAACCAGCAGTTCATCTATTCGCTGCGTGCGCTCAAGCCGGACCTGACCGAAACGAAGATCTACGTCAACCCGCCTCAGGGGGCGGGTGGATGCGGGCACACCTTCAATCGCCGCGTCAACGCGTCGAGCACCGAGCGGGATGACACGCCGGAACAGATCGATTCGTGGAATCGGACGTGGACGTTCTTCGAATGGAACCTGCGTCCCCGCAGCGTCTTCCGCGCCGACAACGAGGAGTGGAAGCGTGATCCGCGTGTCGCGAGCCCGCGCGGCCCCGTGCCGCCGGCGCTCTAACCTGCCGCGTTGACCGAATCGCACGCAGCGGCATCCGCATCGGCAGGCGCTTCGACACGCGTCCACGCACTCCACGGGGTGTCGGTTTCCACCGACACCCCGTTTTCGTCGAAACCGGAAGGCGTTCCAGACGGTAGGTTGAGCCATGGCTCCTCCCGTCATCTCGGTTCGGCAGCTGCGCAAACAATACGGCACCACCATCGCCGTGGCCGATGTCTCGCTCGAGGTCTTCGAAGGCGAAATTTTCGGGCTGATCGGGCCAAACGGCGCCGGCAAGACCACGACGATGGAATGTGTCGAGGGACTGCGCACGCCGGATGGCGGCAGCATCACGGTGCTGGGCCTCGATCCGCATCGGGATGCCACCGCGCTCCGCCAGCGCATCGGCGTGCAACATCAGGATGCCCACCTGCAGAAGCGGATCAAGGTCTGGGAAGCGCTCGATCTGTGGGCCACGCTGTACGAGCGCACGGTGGACGGCGTCGACTTGCTGGCGCGCCTTGGACTCAGCGACAAACGCGACGCGAAGTTCATGACGCTGTCCGGCGGGCAGAAGCAGCGACTGTTTGTCGCGCTCGCGTTGATCCACGATCCGGACGTGGTGTTCCTCGATGAATTGACCACGGGGCTCGACCCGCAGGCCCGTCGCGCCATCTGGGAACTCATTCTTGGCATTCGGGCGCGCGGCAAGACCGTGGTTCTCACGACGCACCTGATGGAAGAGGCCGAACGCCTGTGTGACCGCGTCGCCATCATCGAACACGGCACGGTGATCGAGATGGGCACACCGCGGCAGCTGGTGGCCCGGCACTGCCCGGAGCGGCGTGTGGTGTTCAGCAGTGACGATCACAACCTCGCCACACGACTGATCGACATTCCCACGTTACGGCTCACCAGCAGCGACGGCGTCACCCACATGCTGAGCGGCGAGGGCGATGCGTTTGTGACCGACGTGATTCAGGCGATCGCGCGCCATGATATTCGCGTGCGGGACTTCCGCACCGAGTTGCCGACGCTCGAAGACGTATTCCTGAAGCTCACCGGGCACGGAATCAGAGACTGACCATGCTGAAAGGCTTCTGGAAACTCACCTGGGTCGAGCTCAAGATCTTCGTGCGCGAGCCGCTCGGACTTGCCGGCACGCTGGCGGCGCCACTGCTGTTGTTCGTCCTCTTCAGCCGCCTGATGAAAGGCGACGCCGACGCAGCCTCCGCGACCGCCACCTCGACAACGAACGCGGCGGCGCCGTTCAACGTGGCCATTCTCGCGGCGCTGCTGATCGCCATCAACGCGGTGATGTCGCTGATCGCCATCATGGCGATCTACCGTGAGGGAGGCATTCTCAAGCGACTCCGTGCCACGCCGCTGTCGCCGCTCACCATCTTGAGCGCGCATGTCGTGGTGAAGCTGGTCCTCACAGTGCTCAGTCTCATGCTGCTGATCGGCGCCGGGAAACGGTTGTTTCCCGGTGCCATGACCGTTCCGTTCGTCAGCTTTGCCGCCGCCGTGTTGCTCGGCAGTCTCAGCATTCTCTCGCTGGGATTTCTGATCGCCAGCATGGTCCCGACCTCGCGATTCGCGCAGCCGATCGGCGCCGTCGTGCTGTACCCGATGGTGGCACTGTCCGGCCTGTTTTTCCCGCTGCGCGACCTGCCGACGTGGTTGCAGGTCGTGGCGAGCGCGCTTCCCACCACGCACGCCGTCGCGCTGCTGCAAGGCGTGTGGGACGGGTCGGGCTGGCAGGCGCACGCCAGCGACGTCGTCGCGCTGGCGCTGATCTTCGCGGTGTGCAGCGCACTCGCGACGCGGTGGTTTCGCTGGGAGTGAGTGCTTCGTCAGTCAGTGTTCGCG
>JAGNMU010000155.1 GCA_017991005.1 Gemmatimonadaceae bacterium
AGCGCCTCGGCAGCGGTCACCACCGGCGCGAGCGGGGTGACCTGCGCGCGCACCGTATCGGTCGACCCCTGCGCCGCGACGGGCATGGCCGCGAGACCCGCGACCAGCACCGCGACCCCTGCGGCGATGAGGTGGTGCGTGAGGCAGATCCGCATGGCGGTTATTGCACCCGGAAGAGGTAGCTCAGCTTCATGAAGTACTGATCGCGCACGCGTTGCAGGTGATCCGACCCGATCGGGCGATCGGCGGCCATGGCATCGCCGTAGCCGACATAGAAAACGGTGCCCGGATTGGGCAGGTACGAGAACAGCGCGTCGATACGGCCGCGCCGCCGTTCAAATGCGGCGGCACGGGTGAACGTACCGGCGGGCGAACGGAGATACACCGGCAAGTTGGTCCGCGAATCGTCGCGCAGGGAATCCTGCGCCGTGCGTGCGTACTCCCCGATCAACCGCACAAAAACCTGGCGCGTCACCTGATACTCCATGCGCAACCGCCGCACGTCCCGGGACTGCACGCGCGTGCCGTCGGTTTTCCGGTCGAAGGTGTCGTGTGTCAGGGTGCCGGAGATGCGAAGCTGATCGGTGGGACGCAGGTTGAGTGTGCCCTGCAGGCTGACGATGCTCGCAGAACTCCATTCCGGGAAATTCTCGTCCTGACCAATCACGAGAAATGAATTGAACGAGAATCGCTTGAACTCCGGGGTTGCCACGGACATCACCCAGTCCAGATTGGGCAGCGTCGCGGTACCCGTGTAGGCCACGGTATCGAGACCGCCGGCACGCGGCTTGAACAGGTAGTAGTTGCGGAACAGATCGCGATCGTAGCCAAACTCCTCGATCAGCACCTGTCCGCCCAGATTCCAGCCGCCGCGCATGCGCGTATTGAGGCGCGCCGCAAACTTGACATCCTGCGCATCCCGGCGGTTGACGAGATCGTCGTAGCGCCACGTCCCGTTGATCATCGCTTCGGGAGAGATGGACTCGAAGCGCGCCCCCTTCTTGCCCAAGTAGGTGTAGCGTTGCGTGATCCCGAGATTGGCAATCCCGGCCCGCGAAATGAATCCGCTTTGGGCGTCAAAGCCGGTACCGATGGCGGTGAACAGCGCGCGCGTGTAGTGCCGGCGACCATTGATGGTCGTGGAAAGATTCCAGAGTGGTGCACGGACCGTCGACGAATCGCGTTGCGTCGCGCTGCCGGCAAGCTGCCACTGCGCGGACGCAATACCGCGCACGATACGACCGTCCACACTCAGCACACGATTGGACGCGTCGCCGTCGATCTTGTCGGTATACGCGACACCAAGCCGGCTGGTGCTGCCCAGATCACGCTGCAGCCGCAGAATGTTGAAAACGGGCGCATGATCGCCAGTCAGCGATGCGTCGCGTGTGTCCACGGCAGACATGTATCCGACGTCGAAGCCCTGCAGTTTGCCGGTCAGTTTCGCGGCGGCGGTGGGCTGCGTGATGCGTCGCGTATAGACGAGCTGGCTGGGCGTGGTGAACTGTTCCTGACTTTCCAGGAAGAACGGCCGTCGTTCGGCGAAGAAGACGGCGGTCCGCGGGTCGTACGTGAATTGCGTGGCGTCGGCCTCGACTTGTGAAAAGTCAGGGTTGGCCGTTGCTGAGACCGTGAGGTTGCTGCTCACGCCCCAGCGCACGCTGCCGCCGAGCTCCGGGCGGGCCCGGGTATAGGCAAAGCGCGACGTCGCGGCATTGGGAGTGCCGACCGTGCTGGTGGTGACGGTCGGTATCACGTCGATCGTGAGTCCGCGGCGCAGGTCGCGCAGTCCGACCAGTTGACCCGACTGCGACAGGAAACTCGAACTCGCCCGCTGCGCCGGCGCCCAACTCTCTTCGTGACCGGTGGCCTGCACCGTGCGAATGATATTGAGCTGCCATTGCTGTTCATCGCCGGCGCGATAGCGAAGACTCTTGAAGGGGATGGCGATCTCCACCTCGTATCCGTACTCGGTCAGGCGTCCCTTCGACTGCCACACGTAGTCCGGCGCCAGATCGGTGCTTTCGCGTGACTTGGCGGTGGCGCCTTGAAATCCTCCGCTGTTCGACGAACCTGTTTCGATCAGCACGCCGTCGCTTTGAATACCCAGCGGGTTCACGGAAAAGACCATCGCCTGCCGACTGTCCCCGTAGGTGCCGAGGAACAGTTGCACGTTGTCGTCCTGCGTGATCCGATCGCGATCGGAGAGTGTGGCGCGCACGGTGCCGGCGGGTGCGTGGGCGCGAATGCCGACATGCAGTGCCGTCGCGGTGTACCAGACCAGAACCTCCGTGCTGTCCTGCGCCGGTACGCCATCGAGCGGAAAGAACTGCGAGAATCCGGTCAGCAACGCCGCGCTGTTCCATTCGGCTTCTTCGAGTTTGCCATCGGTGACCGCCGCCGCGTCACGTCGCGGGGTGCTCACCTTGAGCTGACCGCGGCGACCGTCGAATACCGGTCCCGCATGCGGTGCGGGCGCGCGACGCGGCAACGGCACGTCGCGCGTCGGCACGTCGGGGGTCGGCACGGTCAGGAGACCGACGAGCGCGAGAGACACGAGGAGGGAATTCACGGCGGGATAATCGGAGGGGAGTGTCTACGGTGTCGCCGAACCATGCGGTCCGGGCGCCAACGTACCGGCACTTCGTCACCACCGCGTGCAAGCGATGCTGACACGTTCTTACGCGAGACGAAGCGCGTGCTTGCGCGTCTTACACCGGCACCGTCTCCAGAAAATAACCATCCCGATCCCGATCACGTCATGCTCTCCGGTTTCCTCAGGCTGTTCACGGGCAAGAAGGCGCCAACCCCACCCGCTCGTGCCCAGGACATCGTTCGGGCGGTGCGCCCCGAACCCCCTCGGCCGGAGCCGCGTGAGACAAGCCGAGACGCTGGGCGTGATGCAGGGCGTGATGCAGGCACTGCCACTTCGCCGGTCGCGCGTGAGTGGACACCCCGTCCGGCTGAATACTGGCCTCAGCGGACGGCCCATGTGCTGCAGCGACTCGAACAGGAGTGGAGGGATCGCGACGAATCGCGCGCGTACCCGGATGTGGCCGAACTGCTGGCGTCGTTGGCGGCCGAACCGGACACGGTTATTCGCCAGCTCCCTGCCGCCGCACGTGATGCCATCGCCATCTGTGACGATCCGAGCATGTCGCGCGGGAGTCTGGCCGAGCGACTCGGGCAGGACCCGTCGTTGATGCAGGGGCTGTTGCGTCAGGCGAACGGCGCCTGGTACGGCGCCGGATTGCAGTCGGTGCTGCGCGTGGACGGCGCCATCGATCGCATTGGCATCGCGGGAACGCGGGCGGTGGTGATGGCGAGCTGCGTGGACGGGCTCTTGGCCAAGCCGGGTGGCGCGTACGACGCCATGGTCGGTGCCGTGTGGACACACATGGTGCAAGCGGCACCGGTGGCGCGCGCGATTGGTCCCGTGTTGGGCGCCGACGGCGAGGAAGCCTTCGCGATCACGTTATTGCATGATGTGGGAAAGCTTGTGGTGTTTGATCGCATCGCGTCCCTTCGCATGGCCCATCGACGCGCCATCCAGATTCCCGAAGCGTGGCTCTCACATGCGCTCGAGCAGCTCCACGAGCCGCTTGGGGCAACCGCGGCGCATCTGTGGGGACTTGGCGCCGCTGCCGCTGACGCCATCGGTACCCACCATCGGAAAGAACGGCCGTCGTGCCGACATCCGCTGGCCGAGACTCTGTTTGTCTCTGAGCGGGCCGATCACGCGCGGCGAGAGGGGAGCGCGCTCGATTTCGACGGCGTCTGGGCGCTCGGCGAGGTGAACGGGGATGTGGCTCTCTGCCGTGGGATTCTTGCGCGTCAGGAACGCATCGCCGCCTGAACGATGTGAATTGTGGATATCTGTGACCTCGACTCGTGCGAACCGTCACATCCCCGGCACCCGCCCCTTTCGCATTTTGCCTTTCTGACACATGTTGGCGACCAGAGATACCGAAGCGTGTTCTCTCACCTCTTTTGTGATGCCGATGTAGGCATCCGACAGCAGATCGATCTGTATGGGCTACCTGCGATGTGAAGCCTGCGGCGCCAAAGCCCTTTCGGCGGCGTCCACCTGTCCGCGATGTGCCGCGCCATTCAGCCTGCATGATGGGCGTGGCGAGCGCGTCGCGTTGAAGCAGTGCTCCGGGTGCGGCATCATGCATCGCCGGGACCGCGCCTGTCATTGGTGTGGTGAACGCCCGGTCTCCGCGTGGCGATCACCGTCGGTGCTCAAGTCGGCGACCGGGATCGCGGCGGTGGCGTTGGTGGCCGTCGGAAGTTGGAGCATGCGGGAGCCGACCGCCGACCTCCTGGCGCGCGTGTTCATGTCGCGAGGGGCCGCAGCGGCCGATGCTGTGCCACTGCAGACCGTCGCCTCGGCTCGTCCGGAGGCGCCGCTGGCCTCGGCCGTCGCGACGCCCATGGCCTCCACCGATAGCACGACTGTTCCCGACGTCACTATCGAGATGCCAGCCGAGGCGGCCGACTCGATCCGGTGGATTCCCGCCGTGGCGCGGACGTGGGTGAATGTGCGCAGCGATGCCAGCCGCGGGGGCGACGTGGTCGGGGTGATCAAGCCGTCAGAGAAGGCGATGCTGGGTGTCGGACGGGACGGGTGGCGGCAGGTGCGCTCGCCCGATGTGACCGGGTGGGTCGATCCGCGCCTCTTCGAAGCTGATTCGCTCCGCATCCGCGGCTGATGGTCGAAACACGGCGGACTCGCCGCGCAGGGTTCACACTGATCGAGGTGCTTGTGGTGATCGTGGTGATCGCCATTCTAGCCACGCTGGTGGCACCGAACCTGTTTCGTAACGTGGACGACGCGCGTGTCGCCACGGCCCGCACGCAGATCGAAACCTTTGGCACGGCGCTCGACGCGTATCGGCTCGACAACGGCACCTATCCGTCGAGCGCGCAGGGGCTCAATGCGCTCTGGGAGCGGCCGACCACCAATGCGCCGCCCAACTGGCGATCCCCCTATCTGCGCAAAGCGGTGCCGAAGGATCCGTGGGGACACGACTACGTGTATCTCGCGCCGGGAAAGGTGAATCCGTCGTCGTACGACTTGCTGTCCTACGGCGCCGACGGCCGACCCGGCGGGGACGGTGATAATGCGGATATTGTCAGCTGGAAGTAGGTAGGGCACCTCGAGGTCGGGAATTGCCTGACAGGCGTGTGAGATAAGGGGACGGAAAACTGGCTGGATCACCCGACTTTTTCCCGCCAGAAAAATGACGACTCTCAGTCCGGGATGAGAAATCCATCTTCGACCTGAGGCCCCCCCATGTTATCGATCACTGCCGACCACGCCCTTCGCGCTGTGCTATTGCTGGCGCGTATTCCGTCCGATCATGCTATGCGGGCTGACGCGATCGCTGAGGCGATCGGCGCCCCGCGCAACTACCTCGCGAAAACGCTGAACGCGCTCGCGAAGTCCGGCATCGTGCGCAGCTCCCGCGGTCCCTTCGGCGGATTCTCGCTGGCCGTGTCACCGCTCGAATTGACGGTGGCCCGAGTGACCCAGCTGTTCGACGAGCGGCGGAGGACGGGACACTGCCTGCTCTCCAAGGCGCGTTGTGATGCGGACAACCCGTGCGCTGCGCACGGGCGATGGACGGCGATCACGGCCTCCGCGCTGCAGGCAATCGAAACCACGACGATCGCCGACTTGCTGGGTGAGGGAACGCCGACGCCGGCAGACATGGCGCCGTCGCATGCCCGTCCCTGGATGAACGGTCGGCGGAAGCCCGTGACCAACGGCGCCGCACATCCCGCGACCGAAAACACGCTGCGCGCCTCCTGACACTCTCGGGTCGCCATGCTAGGCTGCATGCATGGCGACTCAGCAGGTCCGCGTTCAGTCGGTCGGTGAAACAGGCGCTCAGGATCGTACGGCGGGGTGGCGGGAGCGGCTGACCAGTCGCCTCCCGGCCCACCGCTGGCGTACGCGTTTTGCGCCGGCACCAACCGGCTTTCTGCACATGGGGCACCTTGTGAACGCCATCCATGTGTGGGGCATCGCTCGCGCCGCTGGCGGATTGGTGGTGTTGCGCATTGAAGACCATGACGGGGGGCGGTGTCGTGCCGAATATGAGCACGCGCTGCTGGACGACCTCGACTGGCTCGGGTTCGAACCGGATGAGGCGCCGACGGCATCGTACCGCGCCGCGCCCGTTGACCATCCCGGGCGCCAGTCTGCACGCTCGGCGGTCTACGCCGACGCCCTCGCCGAACTCGAAGCGCGCGACCTCGTGTATCCCTGTCGCTGCACGCGTCGGGAGATCGAGCGAGCGGCGCCGCATGCGCCAGGCATGGAGCCTCGATATCCGGGGACCTGCGCGAACCGAGCGATCGATCCCGACAGCACGCCGGCACGGCGTGTGCGCATGACGGACGGATCTGAATCGTTCGACGATCTGCGCCTTGGTCCGCTCACCGCCGATCCATCGCGGCAATGCGGCGACGTGCTGGTTCGCGACCGCGCGGGGTACTGGAGCTATCAGTTCGCCGCGTCAGTCGATGATACGCTCACGCGCATGGATGTCATCATTCGCGGCGAGGACCTGTTGCCAAGTACGGCGCGGCAGATTCGTCTGGCCAGGCTGCTCGGGCGCCCGGAGCCACCGCTCTTTCTGCATCATCCGCTGCTGGTGCATGCCGATGGCCGCAAGTTGAGCAAGGCCAACCGGGACACCGCCATTCGTGACCGTCGCGCTGCGGGCGCCTCGGCGGCAGCACTGCTCGGCGAGGCCGCGTGGATTGCCGGGCTGACGGCGCAGCCCGGCGATCTCGATGCGCGCGACGTGGGACTACTGTTCAGCGCAGGCCGAGCAGTCCAAGCATCGTCAACAGAATCCACTGCGGCCCCTTGAAGCCGTCGGTGCGGTCGTCGTACCACTCGTCGAGTGAATGAGCGCCGCTGCCGATGCCACCGCCGTCCAGCGTGACGGCCGGAATCCGCAAGTTCATCGGGAGATTGGCATCGGTGCTGGACGTCGTCAGCGGCGCGTAAATCTTCATCACACTCGCTGCCGCGAGGGCCGTGCGCACCACTGCCGATGTGTCCGGAGTACGGCCAGCCGGGCGCAGTCCGATGGTGTCGATCTTGAGTTCGAGCGGCACCTTCGATTTCGGCCACCGCTTGCGTTCGGCCGTCAGCGCGTCGCGGAGCACGATCTGCAGTTTTGCATCGATCGACGCGAGGGCCGCGGCCGATTCGCTGCGGAGGTCGATCTCCATCACGCCCTTGTCGGGAATGCTGTTGACCGAGGTGCCACCCGACACGACGCCGACGTTGAACGTGACTTTGGGATCGGTCGTCGCCTCGAGCTCCGCGATCCCGGCAATGGCGCGTCCCATCGCATGAATGGGATTGGGCATGCCGAAGGCACCGTAGGAGTGTCCGCCAGGCCCCGTGTAGCTCACGCGATAGCGGTTGCTTCCCACGCCCCCGTTGGTGATGCCAAAACCGGTGCCGTCCACCGACACGAACACATCGATCGAATCCTTGAGCGGGCTCCGAAACAGTGCGCGAACGCCGCGAAGATTCCCGGGCCCCTCTTCGCCGACCGTGGCGACGACCAGAAGCCGACCGGCAAACGGAATGCGCTGCGTGATGATCTGCCGCACGGTTGCGAGCGTCACGGCGAGCCCCCGACAGTCGTCGCCGATCCCCGGCCCGCTGTAGCGCGTCCCGACACGCTTCACTTTCACATCGGTCCCTTCGGGAAACACCGTGTCCAGGTGGCCGCTCAGCACTACCGTCGGGCCAGCGCTGCTGCCGCGCACTTCGCCGATCACGTTGCCTTCGCGGTCGATGCGCACCTGATGGACGCCGAGTGCCACGAGGCGATCGCGAAACGCGAGACCGCGCGCCGTTTCCTTGAACGGTGGCGCGGGAATTTCGCAAAGGCTCACTTGCTGATCGAGCGTCCACGCGTTGTCGCGTTCGAGCGCCGCGAAGGCCTGACGCACGGCGTCATGACTGGCGGCGCGCGCCATCATGGCTGGCATGTCACCCGCAGACTGGGCGAGGAGGCCGCTCGCTTGCAGCGCGATCCCGGCACACAGCAGCCACGGGCGGGCGGATGCAACGGAGCGAACGGACGAGGGGATTCGCGAGAGCATGGACCGAGGCGGGAGAAAGCGTGGTGGAGAAAAGTCGAGACGACGCCGGCGAACCCTGCGGCCGACGACACCTGAATATTATCCGCCGCCTCATCCTTCGTGCTCTCAGTCGGTCTCGAGCCTCACCGACGGACCGGTCGCTCGCGGTCAGGAGGTGATGGAGAGCGTGGTGCCGTCGGACACGACGGTGAATTCGAAGAGGCCGCGCGTGCTCTGGCCGCCGGTCCACGCGCCGCTCGAGGAGAACGTGGCTCCATGGTTGGGGCAGCGAAACCCCGATCCGACCACGCCGACTGGTCCGCTTCGGTGCGGACAGATCAGCGAAAAGGCGCGATAGCTGTCCGCTGTCGCGCGCACCACCGCAATGGGCGTGCTGGTGCCGTTCAGGCGCGCGATCCCGCCGACGGTGGCGAGTGCGGGATAGCTGGCCAGTGTGACCGACACGTCGACCGACTGTGGTGGCGACGGCGACGTGACATCACCGCAGGCGGCCAGCAGCATCGAGCCGATGGCGGCCGCCGTCCCGTGCGCAAGAAATTGTCGCCGATCGAGCGGCGAGCCGAAGATGGGTGGGTGACGGTCACACGCGGGCACGCACGCTCCAATCGAAAAAGTCGAGGGCAGGACGGCTACTGTCCTTACACCTTGACCAGTGCGGCACCCCATTTCGCTGGTTCGGTATCGCTTTCGAAAATCGCATTGGGATCGACGACGACTTCAGCGCCGTCACGGGTGATCTGCATGCGATCCATGTTGCGCGTGGCCTTGCCGTTGATGAAGGTGCCATTCGGCTGATACTTCGACTTGTGCCGCGGACACTGAAAGCCGGCGTTCTTGGGCAGCGCGCGCAGTGCGGTGTTCTGGTG
>JAGNMU010000156.1 GCA_017991005.1 Gemmatimonadaceae bacterium
CATGAGTCTCGAGCAGTGGAGCGTCGGCGGCCGAGGCTTCGGCACGCTGCTCGTGTTTCTGCTGTTGGCGGGCGAGATCTACACCACCTTCACCTTTCTCGGTGCCAGTGGGTGGGCGTATGGGCGTGGGGCGCCGGCGTTTTACATCATCGCGTACGGCGGCATCGCGTACATCATGTCCTACTGGCTCTTGCCGGCCATCTGGAAGCGCGCCACATCGTGGAACGTGGTGTCGCAAGCCGAATATTTCGCGCGGGCATATGAGAGCGTGTGGCTGGGTCGCGTGGTGGCCGTCGTCAGCACGGCCGCGCTGATGCCGTATCTGGTTCTGCAGCTCAAAGGTCTTGGCATCATCGTGTCGGAAGCATCGTACGGTGCGATTGGCGCGAATGCCGCCATCTGGATCGGCACGTTGTCCACGATCGTATACGTCACACTCTCCGGTGTGAAGGGATCGGCCGCCACCGCGGCACTCAAGGACGTGATGGTGCTGGTGGCTGTCGTCGCGCTCGGGATCGCGCTCCCGACGATGCTGCATGGCGGCATCGGTCCCATGTTTGCGCGCATCGACGCGGAGTACCCTGGCTTTCTCGTGTTGCCGGCCAAAGGCATGTCACCGAGCTGGTTTGCGAGCACGGTCGTGCTGACCGTCGGCGGGTTTTACATGTGGCCGCACACCTTTGCCAGCATCTTCACGGCCAAGAGCGATCACGTGTTTCGCCGCAACGCCGCGCTGATGCCGCTGTACCAATTGGTGTTGCTGTTTGTCTTTTTCATCGGCTTTGCCGCGTTGCTGAGCGTGCCCGGACTCACGGGCAGCAACGTCGATCTCGCGCTCTTGCGCCTTTCGCGTCAGACGTTTGGTCCGTGGATTGTGGGCTTCATTGGTGCGGCGGGATTGCTGACAGCACTGGTGCCAGGATCGCTGATCCTCATGAGCACCGCGACCACACTGGCGCGCATGTTTCGCCCGGCGTCGGCCACCGACGCGGGTGCATCGGTTGGGCTGGCGCGCATCTTCGTGCCGGTTGTTGCCGCGGTCGCATTGGTGTTCACCTTCCGCGGCGGCGATACACTCGTGACGTTGCTGCTCATGGCCTACGCAATGGTGACGCAGCTGTTTCCGGCGCTGCTGGCTTCGATGATGCGGGTGCGGCGCGTCTCGGCGGCCGGCGCGATGGCCGGCATTCTCGTGGGTGAGCTGACTGTCGCGGTCATCACGCTGGGCGATATGAAGTTGCCAGCGCTCTTGCCGTCGTGGCCATCGGCCATCACGGATCTCAACATTGGTATTGTGGCGCTGCTGCTCAATCTGCTGGCGTTGGGTGTGGTAAGCCTGCTCATCCCCGCGTCTCGCCCGGTGCGCACTGGCTGACGGGTGACCCCGTCACGGGGCCGCAGGCGGGATGGTCGGTGAAACTGATGGGCCGCTGTGCCGTTGTGACCAGCAGCGCCCTCCAAACCATTGGGTGACTTCTGCTGTCAGATGCTGACAGCCCCCAGTCCGTTTGCGCCTCGCCCTTCCGCTTCGCCCCCATGAGACATCTCACGCTTGCGATCCGCATGCTGCTGAAGACGCCGTTCGTCACGGCTATCGCCGTGGCGTCCCTGGCGCTGGGCATCGGCGCGAACGCGGCCATCTTCTCGCTCTTCAACGAGATCCTGCTGCAGCCGCTGCCCGTCGTCGAACCGTCCCGGCTGGTCAATCTCAGCGCACCCGGGCCCAAACCTGGCTCGCAAAATTGCGGACAGGCTGGCGACTGCGACGTGGTGTTCAGCTATCCGATGTTCAAGGATCTCTCGCAGCAGCAGAATGTGTTCACGGGTATCGCCGGACACGTGGCGTTCGGCGCCAATCTGTCGGTGCGCAACGAGCCCACCACGGGCTCGGGCATGTTTGTCTCGGGTTCGTACTTCTCAGTGCTTGGTATCAAGCCCGAGTTGGGGCGACTGCTCGGACCGGCCGACGATGAAGTGATCGGCGCCAATCCGGTGGCCGTGTTGAGTTACGAATTCTGGCAGGAACGGTTTGGCGCGGCGCGTGATGTCGTGGGGCAGTCGCTCATCGCCAATGGCCGGACGCTCAACATCATCGGTGTGGCGCCGCGCGGATTCCGTGGCACGACACTGGGCAGCCGACCAATGCTTTTCGTGCCGCTCACCATGCGCGAGCTCATCGAAAAGCGTCGCCCCGCCTACGAAAATCGCCGCTCGTACTGGCTGTATCTGTTTGCGCGACTCAAGCCGGGCGTGTCCATCGAGCAGGCATCCACGTCGCTCAACACGATGTACAGCCGGATTCTCACCGGCGTCGAAGCGCCGCTGCAGGAAGGCATGAGCGACAAGACGATGGTGTCGTTCAAAGCCAAGAAGATTCTCGTGGAACCCGGTCAGCGCGGCCAAAGTCAGGTGCACACCGAGGCGAAGACGCCACTGCTGATGCTCTTTGGCATCACCGGCATCGTGCTGCTGATCGCCTGCGCGAACATTGCCAATTTGCTGCTGGCACGCGGCGCCGGCCGGGCAACCGAGATGGGGGTACGCCTCGCGCTGGGTGCATCGCGCCGGCAACTGCTCACCCAACTGCTCACGGAATCGGTACTGCTGGCATCGGTGGGTGGCGTGGCGAGTCTGGTGGTGGCGCAGTGGACGCTGCGCGGGATCGGCTCACTCTTGCCACCCGAAGCGGCATCGACCTTCTCGCTCACCATCAGTCTGCCTGTGGTGCTGTTTGCGGCCGGATTGTCGATCGCGACCGGTATCATCTTCGGCATGTTCCCCGCGCTCCACAGCACACGCTCCGATCTTATCACCGTCATTCGCGCCGGCGCGGGACAGATTGCCGGCGGCACCAGCGCCACACGTTTTCGTGCGGCGCTGGTCACGGTGCAGATCGCACTCTCGATGATGCTGCTCATTTCCGCGGGGCTCTTTCTCAAGAGTCTGGTCAACGTCAGCAAGGTCGATCTGGGTGTGAAGGTCGATCAGGTCGTGACCTTTGGCCTCTCGCCCGAACGCAACGCCTACGACAGCACGCGCTCACACGCCCTCTTCGAGCGCGTAGAGCAGGAGATGGCCGCGATCCCCGGCGTGACAGCGGTGACGTCGTCCACGGTTCCGCTGCTGGCGGGCAGCAATTGGGGCACGGATGTGCATGTGCAAGGTTTCCCCAGTGGCCCCGATGTCGACAACAACGCCCGCGTGAATCAGATCGGCGCGGGATACATGAAGGCGCTTGGCGTGCAGGTGATTTCCGGTCGGGAGTTCACCGAGTCCGATCGCATGGGCAGCACGCGCGTAGTGCTCGTAAACGAGGCGTTCGCCAAAAAGTTCAATCTGGGCAAGGACGCGGTCGGCAAGTTCATGTCCGACGAAGGACCCGACTCGCTCAACCTGCAGATTGTGGGCCTGGTGCAGAACGCCAAGTACAGCGACGTCAAACGTGATGTGCCGCCACTGTTCTTCCGTCCGTGGCGACAGGATCCGCGCGCCGGGTCGATGTACTTCTACATCAAGACGTCGCTGCCGCCCGAGCAACTGCTGCGGGTGATTCCGGCCACCATCAAACGCATCGATCCGGGGCTTCCGGTGGAAGATCTCAAGACGATGCCGCAGCAGATTCGCGAGAACATCTTTCTCGACCGCATGATCAGCATCCTGTCTGCCGCCTTTGCGGTGTTGGCGACACTGCTGGCCGGGGTCGGCCTGTACGGCGTGCTGGCCTATTCGGTGGCGCAGCGTACACGCGAAATTGGTGTGCGCATGGCGCTGGGCGCCGATGGCGGCCGAGTCCGTGGCCTCGTGATGCGCCAGATTGGCGGCATGCTGCTCGCGGGTGGTATCGTAGGCATCGCGGCCGCCATCGGTCTGGGACGAGCGGCGCAGTCGCTCCTGTACGGACTCCAGGGTCACGATCCGATCGTGTTTGCACTCTCGGTCGCGCTGCTCGCTGGCATTGCCGCACTCGCTGGGTACCTCCCCGCGCGACGCGCGGCGCAGGTGGATCCGATGCAGGCCCTCCGTTACGACTGATCCGGTGATGCACGCGCCGTACTGACGTCGTCACCGCCTCGTTCACTGACTCTCTGATCGCCGTTTCTCCACACACTTGCACCGACACACGTGATGGATATCGCACGTCCGCCAAAATCGAATCGCAATCGCAACATCATGATCGGCGTGGGCGTCGTGGCGCTGGTGGCCGCGACGGTGGCATTGAGTCGCATGGGGCCCGCGTCGCAGACCATCGATCGTGCCGCCGTGCTGATCGATACGGTCAAGCAGGGCGATGTGGTGCGGGAAGTGCGCGGCAACGGCACCCTCGCCCCCGAGCGCATTCGCTGGATCACGGCTCAGGCCTCGGCACGCGTGGAGCGGCTCGCCTCCGAATCAGGCCGCAACGTCGGGGCCAACGATCTGCTGCTCGAACTGTCCAATCCCGATCTGCAGATTCAGACCATGCAGGCCGAGCAACAGGTACGGCAGGCGCTGATCGATCTGCTCAACCTGCGCACGTCGCTCAAGGGCGGACTGCTGTCGCAGGAAGGGTTGGTGGCCACCATGAAGACGCAGTGGGTGAGCACCACGCAGGAAGCGCGCGCCGCCGATTCGCTGGTGAAGCTCGGGCTCGTGCCGCCGTTCGAGGCCGCCAACCGACGCGCCTCGGCCGATGAATTCACGACACGCTATCGCATCGAGCGGGACCGACTCGCGCTCATGGCGCAGTCGATCGACTCGCAGCTTTCGGTGCAGGCCTCACGAGTGGTGCAGCTTCAGGCCATCGCCAACAGTCAGCAGGCGCGCTTGCGTTCGCTGCAGGTGCGCGCGCCCGAGGCAGGCGTGCTGCAGGATCTCACGCTGCAGTTGGGTCAGTGGGTCCCCGAAGGCACGGCGCTCGCCAAAGTGGTGCAGCCCGGCAAACTCAAGGCCGTGCTGCGCATTCCCGAGTCGCAGGCCAAGGACATTCAGCTTGGCCAGACGGCGTCGATCGACACACACAACGGTCTCGTCAAAGGCCACGTCGCGCGCAAAGATCCGGGCTCGACGGGAGGCAGTGTGACCATCGATGTCGCCCTCGACGAAGCGTTGCCGCCGGGTGCGGTGCCGGATATCAACGTGGACGGCACGATCATGATCGAACGGTTGCAGAACATCGTCTACACCGGCCGCCCCGCGCTCACGGCGGGCACCGGCAATGTCACACTCTTCAAACTCGTGGATGGCGGAGACGCCGCCGTGCGCGTGCCCGTGGTGCTGGGACGCAGTTCGGTCAATACCATCGAAATCCTGAAGGGATTGTCGGTGGGTGACCAGATCATCATGTCGGACATGTCGTCGTACGCTGCGGTCGATCGGGTCCGCATCAAGTAAGCCGATTCTTTCATCCTGCCTGGAGCCATTCATGACCGCGAGCAACGAAACGCTGATTCACATGTCGGGCATCAAAAAGGTCTTCTACACCGACGAAGTGGAGACCCACGCGCTGGCCGATGTGCACTTTGAAATTCGAAAAGGCGAGTACGTCGCGATCTCGGGGCCGTCGGGCTGCGGCAAGACCACGCTGCTGTCGATTCTGGGCCTGCTCGATACACCCTCGGGCGGTGAATACACGATCAATGGCACATCGGTCGCGCGACTGGCGCCACTCGATCGCGCTCGCGTTCGCAATCGCGAAATCGGCTTCATCTTTCAGGCGTTCAATCTGATCGGCGATCTCACCGTCTTCGAAAACGTCGAACTGCCACTCACCTATCGCGACATGCCGGCCAGCGAGCGCCGCGATCGCGTGCAGGCGGCACTCGAGCGCGTGGGCATGACGCATCGCGCCAAGCACTACCCGCCGCAGCTTTCTGGTGGTCAGCAGCAGCGTGTCGCCGTGGCCCGCGCGGTGGCCGGTGATCCCGCCATCCTGCTGGCCGACGAACCCACCGGCAATCTCGATTCCAAGAACGGCGAAGCGGTGATGGAGCTGTTGCGCGAACTCAATCAGAACGGTGCGACCATCTGCATGGTCACGCACGACTCGCGGTATGCGCGGCATGCCGACCGTGAAGTGAGTCTGTTTGACGGTCGTGTCGTGTCGGCTGCGGAACTGCTGGAATTGACCGCCGTGTAAGTGACGGTGCCCGAACGCCGTCGGCTGCTCAGCTGATGGCGTTCGGGATGCCCTGCGTGTCCGACAGCACTTCCGCGACACAGACGCGGTGACCGTCGGGATCTTCCAGTTCGAATTCCACATTGCCATCGGGCAACCGTTCCGGACCGCGCACCAGCGGCGTCCGCCGACGCGCCTGATCGAGCAGCGCGACCAGCGATTCTCCGCGCAACCGAATGAGCACGTCCCAGTCGCCGTGCGTCGGCATGCGAGGAGCCGGCGGCGTGGTGCTGCGGCGAATCATGAGCTCCGCGCCGTCACGGCGCAGTCGGCACGCCAGCACGGGCTCCGTTTCCGACGACCACTCGGCCGCAAAACCGAGAATCTCCTGATACCAGGCAACACTGCGCGCGACATCCGCAACGCGCAAAACGGGTACGATGGACGCGAAGGCAAGCATGCTTCGCCAACGCACTGGTTCGGCTATTGGTGCCCGGCGCCCGACGGCAGCTGCTGCGTGAGAAACGCCAGCACGTTGCCACCCATGATCCCTCGCACTTCGTCCGGGCTGAATCCGGACTGCAGCAGTCCCTCGGTGATCAGTCCGACCGCTCGCGTGTCCCACGGCGTGGTGGTGGCACCGTCAAAGTCCGAACCGAGCGCCACATGCTGCACACCCATGATAGTGGCCGCATGCCGCATCGCCTTCACGATGGCCGGTACGGTCAACTCGCACACCGCCGCTTCCCAGTACCCGATGCCCACCAGCCCGCCATTGGCGGCAATGGCTCGCAGTTCGTCGTCGGTGAGATTGCGCGGGCCCGGGCAGGTCGCCGCGACGCCCCCGTGCGACACCACCACTGGACGTCGGGCCATCGCCAGCACGTCGCGTTTCATCTGCGGTGACGTGTGCGCCAGATCGACGATGATGCCGCGCGCTTCCATACGCTGCACCACGTTCCGACCAAACTGCGTCAGGCCGCCGTGCGAGACACCGTGCGCACTGCCGCCAAGTTCGTTGTCGAAGAAGTGGGTCAGCCCCATCATGCGAAACCCGGCGTCGTACAGGGTGTCGACATTGACGAGCGTGCCCTCGAGCGCGTGCAGCCCTTCGATCGCCAACAGGCCCGCCACGAGTGTAGGCTGCTTGCCATGCCGCGCCACAAAGTCCGTCAGTTCTTCGCGAGTGCGGATCACGCTCAACGCGCCCTCGGAGCGTCTGGCGGCATCGGTCAGTTTGCTGGCCTGATGCAGCGCGCGGGCGCGGAGACTGGTCCAGGTGGCCACCGGCCAGCGTTGCGCCAGCGCCAACAGCGTGATGTTGTCGGTCTCGCCGGTATTTCGGTCGTAATTGATCCCCCGCGGCGTTTTCGTCACCACTGAAAACACCTGCAGCGCCACATGCCCGTCCTGGAGGCGCGGGACATCGACATGGCCACGGTCACTGCGGGCGAGCGGATCACGCATCCACAGGAGCTGATCGGCATGCAGATCGGCCACGAACAACTGTCGGTGCAGAGCGAGTGCATCCGCCGAGGGCACCGGTGGCGTCGTCGTGAGCACCTTGTTCATGCTCGAATCCACGCGTGGCGGAACGATCACCAGGGCCAGCGCTACCACGCCGATCGCTGAGATGAGCACCCAGCGTCCGATGTGTCGTCGCGCCATCAGCGGAGTCCTCGCGGCATCGGTTCCCCGTTCATTTCGCGCGCATTGGGCGCGGTGGTCGGTGTGCCCTTGTCTCGGAGATCCCCACATTCGCGCAGGGCTTCTTCCGATCGCGGGTCGATGGTGTCAGCGAGTGCGATCCCATCCACCATCAGCGACTCCGCGCGCGTGCGCGCGGCCGCCCAGGAGATGGCACAGGTGGCGCGTCCTTTGTCGATGGCGGCCAGCCGGTCGATGCCGCGCTGCGCCGCCGTGGAGAATCCGTACCAGCCTGCGGCGCCGGCACAGATCGCCACCACCATGGCGATGAGCGCCTTTGTCCGCAGTGAAGCGTCTTCGGTTGTCGCGTCAGTCACGTGAGTTTTGCAGTTGGCATGAACGTTGGCGCGCGACGGGCCCGGGTCGCCTGCTCGAACGCGTAGGCGATCGCGATCAGCCGCGCCTCACTCCATGCGGCACCGATGAACGACAGCCCAAGCGGCAGGCCGCCCACGAACGACATCGGCACCGTGATGCTCGGATAACCGGCCACGGCGGCCACGCTCGAGTTGCCACCGGTGTACCGGTCGCCATTGACCAGGTCAATCGGCCACGACGGGCCGTTGGACGGCGCAATGATGGCCTCGACATTGAACCGGGCCAGCACGGTATCCAGACCCTCGTCCCGTGAGAGACGCCGACAGGTGTCACGCGCCGCGATGTAGGCAGCGTCGGTGAGTGAGCCCTTGGCCTGCGCCTTTTCAAACTGTTCCTGTCCAAACCACGGCATCTCGCGCGAGGCATTGGAACGGTTGAACTCGATCAGATCGGCCAACGACTTCATCCGGCTGGTGGCACCGCGCAACGCCAGATAGGCGTTGATCCCATCCTTGAATTCGTAGAGCAGCAGCTCGGTTTCCGCGTCGTCGGTTTTGTTCACGGTCGGGACGTCGGCCGGATCGACGATCACGGCGCCAGCGGCGCGCAGTGCAACGATGGCCTGCTCGAACGCCGCATCCACCCGCGGATGAAAGCCGGCCATGTTGCGCGCGACACCCAGACGCGCCCCGCGAAGCGCCGCTGCATCGAGCATGGTGGTGTAGTCGATCGGCTGCCGCGCGGCACCAGCACGCGTGGCCGCATCACGAGGATCGTCACCGGCAATCGCCGTCAGCACGGCCGCCGCGTCGGCCACCGTGTGCGTCATCGGACCGGCCGTATCC
>JAGNMU010000157.1 GCA_017991005.1 Gemmatimonadaceae bacterium
GGTGGTGGATGAGATGACCAGTTCCATGTATCCAACACCGTCGACGGCAGACCGTGTGCCGCTGTCGCCTGCACCGGTGGAAGCTCCATCGCGTATCCTTGCCGCCGCGCTTGGTGCGGGTGCGTTGTTCGGCTTCGGTCTCGCGTTCTCGACCATGATCCGACCCGATGTCGTGCTCGGATTTCTGCGCTTTCAGGATCTGGGCCTCATGCTCGTGCTGGGCGGGGCCGTGTTGGTGACGTTCTTCGCGTATCGGTTCCTGCCCCGTTTCCTCGAGCGCCCGCTGCTGGGCGGCCGATTTGCCGTGCACGTGTCGGTGATGAATCGTTCCACCATTGCCGGCGCCGCAATCTTCGGCATTGGCTGGGGCCTCACCGGCGTCTGCCCCGGCCCCGCCATCGCCGGCCTCGGCGCCGGCAGCTGGGAACTCGGCTACGCACTCGCCGGCATCGCACTGGGCGCGCTACTGCAAGGTCTCACCGACCGAACCGCGCCCACCGGCACACGATAGCAGCGAACGGCGAACGGCGAACGGCGAACTGCGAACTGCGAACTGCTCAATCGCGGAGACGCGGAGGCGCAGAGGCGCGCTATCCGCCCGCACCGAGCCATTCCCAAGTTGTGCTTTGGGAAACAACAGAAGCCTGTCGGGATCGGGCCTCTGCGCCTCCGCGTCTCGGCGATTCAGCAGTTGCCGTTGTGGTTACCCAGAACCACGGAATCGCGGAGGCGCAGAGGCGCAGAGGCGGGCTATCGGCCCACACGGAGCCATTCCCAAGGTTCTTGGGAAACAACGACAGTCTGTCGGAATCGTGCCTCTGCGCCCCCTGCGTCTCCGCGACTAAGCTGTTTGCGGTTGCAGTTCGCCCCCCGCTCGCCGGGACGTGCGGCACCAGACAGATTCCACAGGTTGTCCTCGGGTTCCTGCCTGTCACTCCGTCCGCCCGCCACATGGTTCCGGCTCTGTCTTCCCGACGCGCGCTGCTGCTGCTGTCTCTGACGTCGGTCGCGATCGTGCCCGGCAGGATGCACGCGCAAGCGCTCACCAGCATCACGTCGCTCTACGTGACCTACAGCTCACGGAAAGTGAGCGCCAACCCGACGGGCGATCTCAAGGCCAGACTCGACTCCGTCGATCGCGACTTGCAGGTGGCGAGCCGGCTCGGACAAACCAGTCAGGTGCGCCGACTGCTCGCCAAGGGAACCACGTTGTTGGCCGGACGCGCGTGGACTGACGTCGCGGACTACAACAGTTCGCTGCTGCTGCGCACCGATCACAGCATGAGCGACTCGGATGTGCCGCTGGTGGTGCGACTCGAGCAGCTCTACGCCCCGTCGATCGAACTTGCACGGGCGTTGTCCGCACGCGCCACACTGACCGCTCGCGCGCCTGGCAGCGCACCGAACGCGCCGCCCACCGTCGTCAAATCGTTCGGCATTTACGATGCCGTGAGCCGGGATCTGCGCGACGCCCCGCAGACGATGGAGTTCGATCTGCGCGGAATCCCGGATGGCCGATACAATCTGTCCGTTGACGTCATGGATTCGTCGAGGACTCTTGGCACGGCGACCTTGAACATCGTGATCAGAAAGGGACTCGATGCCACCGTGCGCACGCTGGAAACGGCGGCCGCCAAGGCACCACCAACTCTTCGCGCAGAGCTGCTGTTTCCGGTCGATCGGCTGCGCAAAGTGAATCAGGGCGCGCTCGAGCTTCGCTCGTGGGATGCGCCACGCGACTTCGCGGCCGCCGACTCGGTGCGACTGGCCATTGCCGCCAAACGGGATCCGTTCGCGAATCGTACCGGCGACGTGAAGCGACACTACATGCTCGACTCGGCGCGGGAAGTGATGCCGTACCGCATCTACGTGCCCACGAAATACTCGGCCAAGTCACCAACGCCCGTCATCGTCGCGTTGCACGGTCTCGGCCAGACCGAAGATTCGTTCTTCGAGGCGTATGGCCGACGCCTGCCGCAACTCGCCGAGCAGTACGGCTACATACTCGTGGCACCGCTCGGGTATCGGGTGGATGGCGGCTACGGATCAGGGGTAGCAACCCCTGCCACCGATCCCACGGCACGCCGCAGCGCGGCGCTCAGCGAACTCGATGTGATGCAATCACTCGCGCAGGTGCGCGCGCTGTACAACGTCGACCCAAACCGCATCTATCTCATGGGCCACTCGTTGGGCGCCATCGGCACCTGGAAGATGGCGGCCAAGTTTCCCGATGTGTGGGCCGCGCTCGGCGCGTTCTCCGGTCAAGGCGCGCCCATGACCATGCCACTCATGAAACACCTGCCCCAGTTCGTCGTGCACGGAGACAACGACCCGACGGTCAACGTGCGCGGCTCGCGCAGCATGGTGGACGCGATGAAGGCCAACGGTGTGGATCACGTCTACATCGAGGTACCAGGCGGGAACCACTCGAATGTTGTGGAGCCGCACTTCGACGCGATGATGAAATTCTTCGAGACGCGGCGGAAGCCGGCGGCACGTCAGTGAACTATCGCGCTCGGGCACTCACAACGGCTATCCTGCTGACCTGCTGCATCGCGCCGGCGGGCATTGTGCGTGCGCAGGGGCCCAGCGGACGCACGCCGGACGATCGCGCGCGCGGTGGGCGAGCGCCCAAGCTGGCGCGTGCCACACGCGTCGCCGGCACACCACGCGTCGACGGCGTGCTTGACGATGCCGCGTGGTCCACGGCCGAAGTGGTCAGCGACTTCGTCCAGAAGATCCCGACCGAAGGCGCGCCGCCCTCGGTGACCACCGAAGTGCGATTGGTCTACGACGATAATGCGCTCTACGTGGCAGCGCGTATGTATCGCCAGGACCCGCGCGCGATCCGCACGTCACTCACACGTCGTGACGGCGAAAGTGATGCCGAAACCTTCACGGTCTCTCTCGACACATACCTCGACCGACGCACGGCCTACAGTTTCACCATCTCGTCCGGCGGCGTGCGCGGCGACGCATACCATTCGCAGGACAGCGAGGATAGTGGCAAGGAGACGCAGTTCGATCCGATCTGGAACGCCCGCGCGCGCGTTGATTCGCTCGGATGGACGGCGGAGATGCGTATTCCGTTTTCGCAGTTGCGGTTCAACGCGGCGGAGCGGCAGACGTGGGGTGTGCAGTTCACGCGCAACGTTGCGGACCTCGCCGAACGCTTGCAGTGGACGCTGATCCCCGTGTCGGCCGCGGGCTTTGCCTCGCAGTTCGGTCATCTCGATGGGATCGCCGGCGTGCCCCCGGCCCGCCGACTCGAGGTGCTGCCGTACCTGGCATCCGATCTCACGTACCGCGCGAATGAAAACCGCGCCAATCCGTTTGTCGATCACGCGGGTGCGCGCGCCGGCGGCGATCTCAAACTGGGGCTGGGCCCCAATCTGACACTCGATGCGACGATCAATCCCGACTTCGGTCAGGTTGAGGCCGATCCCGCCATCGTGAATCTCACCGCATTCGAAAACGTCTTCGAAGAACGGCGCCCGTTTTTTATCGAGGGCAACGAATTACTCACCGGGCGCGGACAGAGTTTTATCGGCCGACCCACCTGGTTTTACAGTCGGCGCGTTGGC
Organism: Gemmatimonadaceae bacterium; assembly: GCA_017991005.1. Taxonomy (GTDB): domain Bacteria; phylum Gemmatimonadota; class Gemmatimonadetes; order Gemmatimonadales; family Gemmatimonadaceae; genus Gemmatimonas. Next base: position 3,585 of record JAGNMU010000157.1, read on the forward strand.
GGATCACCACACGCCGGCGCCAGTGGCGATTTTGTCGACGCACCCGCCAACACCACCATCCTGTCGGCGGCAAAAGTCACCGGCCGCCTCAAGTCGGGATTGTCCATTGGCGCGCTGGCCGCCGTGACGCCGCGTGAGTATGCGCGCACGTACGAATCCGACAGCAGCTTCGTGGATCGTATTCCAGTCGAACCACCCAGCACGTTCGGCGTGGTACGATTGCAGCAGGAGTTCGGATCGCAGCAGTCCAATCTGGGACTCTCGCTGACCAACGTGCAGCGATCACTGGGTGGGTCGACCGAACACGTAGGCGCGCTCCGCACGCTGTTGCCGAGCAGCGCGGTGGCGGGAGGCATCGACTGGAAGCTGCGCTACAAGCAAGGCATGTACGAAATCACCGGGTGGGTTGGCGGCAGCCACGTAAGTGGCGATTCGGCGGCGATTGCGCGCCTGCAGCGCAACAGCGCGCATTTCTTTCAGCGTCCCGATCAATCGTATGTCCGCGTCGACCCCAGTCGGACGTCGATGAGCGGCGGGAGCGCGTCGCTTCGGTTGGACAAAAATGCCGGTCGTTTCACACTCGGCGGCATCCAACTGTCCACGCGCACTCCGGGCTTTGAAATCAATGACGCCGGCCAGATGCGCAGCGGCGACGATATCGATTTCAACGCCGACATTCAGTTGCGTGACACGAAGCCCAACAAGTACGTGCGCTTCTTCAACTTCGGAACGGCGACACAGGCCGGCTGGAACTATGGCGGCGTGCGCCAGTATCTGCGCTTCTCGGAGAACGCATCGGCCACGCTGCACAACTTCTGGCGCGTTGGCGCTGGTGCAACGGTCATCGTCGGTTCATTCAGTGACGATCTCACGCGCGGTGGCCCGTTGATGGCCACCCCCAACGCCTATCAACTGACGGCGTCGCTGAACAGCCGCGCCAATATTCCCACCACCTGGTCGGCGCGCACCACCTACCTGCACGACGAATTCGGCGGACACAGCGCATCAGTGGCAACAACGCTGACCGTACGCCCCGCCTCTCGCTGGCAGGCCAGCGTTGATCCGACCTATTCGCGGCTCACCGACGCCCGGCAATACGTCACCACACGTGCCGGAGGATCCGGTGCCACGTACGGGCAGCGCTATATCTTCTCGTACATCGAGCGCAGCACACTGTCGGCACGTTTTCGCGTGAACTACGCGTTCACGCCGAATTTCACCGTCGAAGCGTACGCGGAACCGTTCGCCGCGAGCGGTCGGTTCTTCGATTTCGGTGAACTTTCCGCCGCCAAGTCGAAGATCCAACGCGTCTATGGCGCCGCGGGCACGGGAACCACGGTGACGCGCGATACAACCGGCGCCACGCTTGTTCGCGACGGGGCAACGAGCTTCAGCATCCCCAACCTCGATTTCAACCGGCGCTCCTTCCGGTCAAACCTGGTCCTGCGCTGGGAATGGTTGCCGGGAAGTACGGCGTTCCTGATCTGGCAGCAAAGCCGTCAGGGGAGCGATCCGGTCGGTCGATTGATTGGAGGACGGGACCTGCTCGATGCGACTAAGTCGGCAGGCGACCACTTCCTCGTCATGAAACTCAGCTATCTCTTCGGCGTCCGCTGATCACGAATCCGTTCCTGATCGCGGTAAACGACCCAACGCCGGCGCGGTTCTCATAGTGAGGCCCCTCCCCACGACCCAGCGCGCGGCACACATTCCACAGGTGATGTCCCCGCCGTCGTCCCTTTTGCGATTCTTCCGTCTATGCGACTGACTGCTCGCCGTACTTCGCACCACTCGGTGGCCCACGCCGCCGCGCTGGCCTTGGCCCTACTGCTGGCCGCCACAACGGCCGAGGCGCAGCCATCGGCCACTGCCGCCGCCACCCCTGCCCGGCCGGCATTCGTGAACGGCATGGCGCAGATCGTACCCGCCTTTCAGGACACGACCAAGTGGATCCGCTACGATCTGTGGGTCGAGACCGACTTCGACAGCGACCGCGATGGTCGGAAAGACCGCGTGCATGTCGATGTGACACGACCGGGTCAGACGGAAACCGAAGGGCTCAAAGTTTCGATTCTGTACGGCTCGAGCCCCTACTTTGCCGGCACGTCGCGTGACGACTCCAACTGGGACGTCAAACAGGAACTCGGCGATCAGCCGCCCAAGCGTCGTCCGCTCAACCCGCCGCAGCATTCGCCGAATCGGCATCGGATTTCGAACGCCCTGGTGAACGAGTGGGTGCCGCGCGGCTTCGCGGTGGTGCATTCATCCGCCACGGGCACGGGATTGTCGCAAGGCTGTGCCACCGTCGGTGACGAACCCGAACGCACCGCGATGAAGTTTGTCATCGACTGGTTGAACGGCCGGGCCAAAGGCTTCAAGACGCCAACGGGCGACGAAGAGATCAGTGCGACCAGCTGGTCCACCGGCAAGGTCGGCATGATCGGCACGTCGTACGAAGGAACGTTGCCACTGGCTGCAGCAACGACTGGCGTGAAAGGACTGGAAGTCGTGGTCCCTGTGTCACCCAACACGTCGTACTACCACTACTATCGCGCCAACGGTCTCGTCCGGTCGCCGGGTGGCTACCTCGGCGAAGATGTCGATGTACTGTACGACTTCGTGGCCAGCGGTGATCCCGCGACGCGCGCCAAGTGCGATACGATCTGGCGTGACGGCATCATGGCAGGCCCGAAGGGGCAAGACCGGTCGACCGGTGACTACAACGACTTCTGGCAGTCGCGGGAACTGCTGCCGCACGTGAAAAACATCAAGGCGGCGGTGCTGCTGGCGCATGGGCTCAATGACTACAACGTCACCCCCGAGCACAGCGTGCGCATCTACAACGAGATGAAGTCGCGCGGCATGCCCGTGTCGCTGTATCTGCATCAGGGCGGACATGGCGGCAATCCGCCGGCCGACATGCTCAATCGGTGGTTCAGCCACTACCTGTACGACGTCGACAACGGCGTTGAGAAGGATCCGCCCGTGTGGATTGTGCAGGACGCCAACGCGCAGGCGCCCGCCATCAACTTTGCCCAGTCGCCGGCAGCGCCGCCGGCCGCGGCGCCAGGAACGCCCCCCGGTCCGCCGCGTCGGGTCATCACACCGCCGACGCCCTTCGCCTCGTTTCCGGTGCCGGGTTCGACGCCCGTCACCTTCCGCCCGACGGCCGGTGGCTCGGCGATCGGTGGTCTCTCCATCGGTGACGCGGGCACCGGCACCGAGAAGCTCGTTGACGACGTGACGTTCAGCGGCAGCGCACTCGCCTCGGCCGCCGCCTCGCCGAATCGTTTGCTCTACGCCACACCGGCATTCACCGACACGGTGCATCTCTCCGGCACGGCGCGCGTCACGTTGCGCGTCGCGTCGAGTGTGCCCGCCGCCAATCTGAGTGTGTGGCTGGTGATGCTGCCGTATGACTCCGCGCGCGTCGGATCCCAGAGCTACCGCGGCAGTCTCACGCACGGATGGGCCGACATTCAGAATTTTGAATCGCTCAAGAACGGTGGCGTGTATGCATCCAAGAAGGCCGGTAAGCTTCTGGAGAAGGGGAAGTTCTACGAGTTGACGTTCGACCTCGAACCAGATGACGAGTTCATCCCCGCCGGCAAGCAACTCGGCGTGATGATCATGTCGAGCGATCGCGAGTTCACGCTGTGGCCGAAGCCGGGTGCTGAGCTCACGATTGATTTGGCGAAGTCGAGCGTTTCGATTCCGATCGTTGGTGGTGTTGGTGCGCTGCAGAAGGCGGGGATGAAGTAGACGGCAATCTGGCCGTCGAGACCGACGTAGCGTTGTAACCACAGAGTTTTTTCACCACAGAGACACAGAGGGCACGAAGGGGCGTGATGATACGCGCCTTTGTGCCCTCTGTGTCTCTGTGGTGAAATGCTGTTCGCCGACCCACCGCCACATCACGGTCAGCGCGAAAGTCGCCGCGGCCGCACGGTGTTGGCGAATGACGGATGCACTATCAGGACATCGAGGGCGCACATTGCTCGACTCTCGCCGATCAGGCGTGCAAGACACTGGACGCTACAGACCGGCGCACGCACCTTTTTTCATAGGCTCGCAGATGCCGTTGGCATCGGCTCCAGTCCGGTTGAACACCTGGCGCACTGCGCTCACCGCATGAGGCGAGACGCCACTTTCATCACAACAGAAGGGAGCGCGGCATGCTCTTCAGCGTCCGACACATCGGGTGCCTTGCAATGGCACTATCGCTCACCACCGCATCATTGATCGCGCAAGCACCGCCCGTTGATGCCTCCTTGGCCGCGCGCATCAAGGAGCGCTACGTCAAACGTGAAGTGCGCATTCGCGTGCGCGACGGTGTGCAGCTCTTCACGTCCATTTACGTGCCCCGCGATACGTCGCGACGCTACCCGGTGCTGCTCTCGCGCACGCCGTACTCGGTTGCGCCATACGGCGCGGACTACAAGGCGACGCTGGGACCGTCTGGCAATGCCCGGTATGTCAACGACGGGTACATCTTCATCTATCAGGATGTGCGGGGTCGCTACAACTCCGAGGGACAGTTTCGGGACATGACGCCGATCCTCGAACGGCATGACACACCGGCCGACGTGGATGAAGGCACCGACACCTACGACTCGATCGAGTGGATGCTCAAGAATCTGCCGACGAATGGAAAGATCGGGATTTACGGTACGTCATACCCGGGTTTCTACAGCACGGTCAGTTGTCTCTCGCGTCATCCCGCGTTGGTCGCCTGTTCGCCGCAGGCACCAATGACCGACATCTGGATGGGCGACGACAACTTTCACGGCGGCGCATTTCTGCTCGCGCACAACTTTGGCTTCTACACGCGATTCGGACGCGGACCGCGCGCCGCGAATCTCGGACCGGATCCCGTCTATCCGTTCAGCATGGGCACCCCGGACGCGTACCAGTTCTATCTCAATCTCGGTCCCCTGGGCCCGGGCACACGAAAGGTGCTCGACTCCGCAACGGCGCCGCTGTGGCAATCGATCCTCACGCATCCCACGTACGACGCCTTCTGGAAGGCCCGGGACGTCCGACCACATCTGCGCGATGTAAGAGCCGCCGTGCTCACGGTGGGCGGCTTCTATGACACCGAAGATCTGCACGGCCCGTGGTGGACATACGGCGGCATCGAAGCACAAAGCCCGGGGACCGACAACCGTCTGGTGATGGGACCGTGGTCGCACGGTGGCTGGAGCCGCGGAGACGGCAACGTACTGGGCAATCTGCAGTGGCAATACAAGACGGGGCCGTTCTATCGCGACTCGGTGGAGTA
>JAGNMU010000158.1 GCA_017991005.1 Gemmatimonadaceae bacterium
ACCATCGGCCCGTCGTTGCCTGTACCAGCCGCTGACAACCTCCATCGGCGTGTCATCATTCGCTGCGGTGCCAAACGGTTGCCCGGCGCGTCGACGACGGCGCAAGCTCCACGACCACGCGCCGAAGGCGAGGAGCACTCCGCCCGCGAACGCCAGAAACATCAGCGTTTTCACGAAATCCGCCGCCAGCGGCACAAAACCGAGAGGGCGCGGTTCCGAAGAATCGCGCCCCCCTGACCAACCCGCGGGTGCCGCCGAGTGATCAACCGCCGCCGGCCGTCGCGCGCGGTTCTCGCCGGCGTGCGGTTGCCATGAGGTAGTCGCGATTCATCTGCTTGATCACGTCGATGCTGATCTCCTTGGGGCACGCCTCCTGGCACTCACCCACCAGCGTGCAGTGCCCGAAGCCCTCGAGGTCCATCTGTTCGACCATCGCCAGGGCGCGTTTGTCACGCTCCGGTTGGCCCTGCGGCAGGGCGCCCAGGTGCGAGATCTTTGCACCGGTAAAGAGCGACGCCGACGCGTTCGGGCAGGCCGCCACACACGCGCCGCATCCGATGCAGGCGGCGGCATCCATGGCTTCTTCCAGCACGTCCTTGCCAATGAGAATCTCGTTGGCATCGCGCGCGCCGCCCGTGTTCACCGACACGAAACCACCAGCCTGGATGATCTTGTCGAGCGAACCACGATTGACCACGAGATCCTTCACGATCGGAAACGACGATGCGCGCCACGGCTCGACCGTGATGATGTCGCCGTCCTTGAACGCACGCATGTGCAACTGGCACGTGGCGGTGCCCTTCCACGGGCCGTGTGCCTGCCCGTTGATCATCATCGCGCATGATCCGCAGATCCCCTCGCGGCAATCGTGCGCGAAGGCCACCGGCTCCTTGCCCTGCTCGGTGAGTTGTTCGTTCAGCATGTCGAACATCTCGAGAAACGACATGTCGCCGCTGACGTCGCTCAGGGTATACGTCTCCAGCTTGCCCGGCGCCTGCGATGCCGGCTGCCGCCACACGTTGAGCGTGAGTTTCATTACTTGTAGCTCCGTGTGGAGAGGTGCACGTTCTCGTACACGAGCGGTTCCTTGTTGAGAATGGGCGTCTGTCCCGCGCCCGCGTACTCCCACGCCCCGACATACGCAAACTGCTCATCGTTGCGCTTGGCCTCACCGTCTTCCTGATACTCGCTGCGGAAATGGCCACCGCATGATTCTTCGCGTTGCAAGGCGTCGCGGCACATCAGTTCCCCCAGTTCGATGAAATCGGCCACGCGTCCGGCCTTTTCCAACGACTGATTGAGCGAGTTCGCACTGCCGGGCACGTTCAGGTTGCGCCAGAACTCCTCACGCAGCGCTGGCAGCAACTCGAGCGCTTTGGTGAGGCCTTCGCGTGTCCGCGCCATGCCGCAGTAATCCCACATGATCTTGCCAAGTTCCTTGTGAAAGGAATCGACGGTGCGTTTGCCGCGGATCGAGAGGAACTTGTCCTGCTGCTGGCGAACATCGGCTTCCGCTGACGTGAACGCCGCGTGGGTGGTGTCCACGGGCGCGAGTTTGGTGCCGGCGATGTAGTCGCCAATGGTATACGGCAGCACGAAATACCCGTCCGCGAGCCCCTGCATGAGTGCGGATGCCCCGAGTCGGTTGGCACCGTGATCGGAGAAATTCGCTTCCCCGGCCACGTGCAGCCCCGGAATCGTGCTCATGAGGTTGTAGTCCACCCACAGGCCGCCCATCGTGTAGTGCACGGCCGGATAAATGCGCATCGGCACCTCGTATGGGTTTTCATCCGTGATGCGCTGATACATGTCGAACAGGTTGCCGTAGCGTTCCGCAATCGTGTTGCGGCCCAGTCGCTTGATGGCGTCGGCAAAATCGAGATACACGCCGAGCCCACCCGGACCTACGCCCCGTCCGTCATCACAAGCTTCCTTGGCGGCGCGAGAGGCGATGTCACGCGGCGCGAGATTGCCGAAGCTGGGGTACTTGCGCTCGAGATAGTAGTCGCGCTCGTTGTCCGGAATCGCCGATGGCGCACGGTGATCGCCGCGATTCTTCGGCACCCACACGCGTCCGTCGTTGCGCAGCGACTCCGACATGAGGGTCAGTTTGGACTGGTGTTCGCCACTGACCGGAATGCACGTCGGGTGAATCTGTGTGTAACACGGATTGGCGAATGCGGCGCCCTTTTTGTACGCACGCCAGATGGCGGTGGCGTTGGAGTACATCGCATTCGTGCTCAGGTAGTACACGTTGCCGTAACCGCCGGTGGCGAGCACCACGGCGTCGGCGGCATGCGATGTGATCTTGCCCGTCAGCAAATTGCGCGTCACGATGCCGCGCGCGTGGCCATCGACCACGACCACATCGAGCATTTCCTCGAATGTGTGCATGGCCACGGTCCCGAGCCCGACCTGCCGTTCAAGCGCCTGATAGGCCCCAAGCAGCAGCTGCTGGCCCGTCTGGCCGCGCGCGTAAAACGTGCGCGACACCTGCGCGCCGCCAAACGAGCGATTGGCCAACAGTCCGCCGTACTCACGCGCGAACGGTACGCCCTGCGCCACACACTGGTCGATGATGTTCACGGACACCTGCGCGAGCCGATACACGTTGGCCTCGCGCGCCCGGAAGTCTCCGCCTTTGATGGTGTCGTAGAACAGACGGCGGACGCTGTCGCCGTCGTTCTGATAGTTCTTCGCGGCATTGATGCCGCCTTGGGCCGCAATCGAGTGCGCGCGCCGCGGCGAGTCGTGAAAGACAAAACACGAGACCTTGTACCCGAGCTCCGCCATGGTCGCCGCTGCGGCCCCACCGGCCAAGCCAGCACCCACCACGATCACCGAGTGGCGACGTTTGTTGGCCGGGTTCACCAGCTTCATCGAAAAGCGATGCTGATCCCACTTCTGCTCGAGCGGACCGTCCGGAACCTTCGCATTCAGGTTGAGCATCTCAGCGCGTGCCTCCAACCGACGCCGCAGCGACCGGCGATGGTGAAACGGACGGGGCGACGGCGTTCGCTTCCGGCTCCTGCACGGGCGGCATCTCCTGGAAGGCGCCAGCGAGCGTGGCCAGCGGAATGATCATGAATCCGAGCGCGACGATGATCGCGACGAGCAATGCGAGACGTCGCTTGAGCGGGTGGGCGGTCGACGGCGTGGCGCCGAGTGTACGAAACGCCGCCCATGTGCCGTGATAGAGGTGCAACCCCAGCGCCAGCATCGCCACCGCATAGAACGTGGCAATCAGCGGATTCCCGAGCGCGACGCGCACATTGTTGTACGGATCGAGATGTGTGAACTGCGGATGGATGGTGCCGGTGGTCAACTGCAGCAGGTGCACGACGATGAACACCAGCAACAGAACCCCGCCCCACCGAATCGTCTTCGCGGCAAACGTCGTCACCTGCGGACGCCGCGAGGCATAGTCAACCGGACGCGCCGCGCGGGAGCGCATGGTGAGCTGGTAGGCCGAGAGCGCGTGTAGCACCACGGCGGCGATCAACGCCAGTCGAACCGCCCACAGCAGGGGCATGCTCGTGCGCAACAGCAGGGCGTACTGGTGCATGGCGTCCTGCCCCTTGAACATGAGCAGGTTGCCGGACATGTGTCCGAGGACGAAGAGGATTCCGATCATCCCCGTCACGGCCATCACGATCTTTTTTCCGATCGTACTCTGCCAGAATCGTGCGAGAGCGTACATGGATGGGCTAGAAGTCGAGAGCGGCGCACACCTGATGGTGGGCGCCGCTACCGGAAGAATCAGAGGGAGAGAACCGACATCGGCTCGCGGACGGCCTGTGCCGACCGCTCGAGCGCTGCTCGTTCGTCGGCGGTGAGCTCGATCTCGAGGACCTGCTCGAGACCGCGGCGCCCAAGCTTGCACGGGACACCGAGGTAGAGTCCGGACAGGCCGTATTCACCCTCCAGCCATGCCGCACACGGCAGAATGCGCTTGCGGTCGTGCACGATGGCTTCGACCATCTCCACCGCACCGGCTGACGGCGCGTAGTACGCCGAACCGGTCTTGAGATATTTCACGATTTCCGCACCGCCGTCACGCGCGCGCTGCACGATTGCATCGAGCTGCGCGCGCGGCATCAGTTGCGTCACCGGAATGCCGCTGATGGTCGTATACGAGATCAGCGGGACCATCGTGTCACCATGTCCACCCAGCACCATCGACTGGATGTCGCGCACCGACACGTCGAGCGCCTCGGCGATGAACGACCGATACCGCGCCGTGTCGAGCACGCCAGCCATGCCGATCACGCGTTCGCGCGGGAACCCGGTGACCTGTTTGGCGACATAGCACATCACATCCAACGGATTCGACACCACGATCACGATCGCATCAGGGGACGTCGCACGCACCTGCTCGGCGACCGATTTGACGATGCCGGCGTTCGTGTTCAACAGGTCGTCGCGCGACATCCCGGGTTTGCGCGCGATGCCCGCCGTAATCACCACGATGTCGGACCCGGCCGTTTCTTCGTAGCCGTTGGTGCCGATCACGCGCGTGTCAAAGCCCTCGACCGGCGCGGACTCCCACTGATCGAGTCCCTTGCCCTGAGGAATGCCCTCCACGACGTCGACCATGACGACGGTGCGACCGAGCGACTTTTCAGCGATGCGTTGCGCCGTGGTCGCGCCGACATTGCCAGCGCCTACGACGGTGATCTTGTTGACCATATGGTGTCGGTTCTCCGAGCGGATTTCCGTAGCTGCTGCGATCCGTGACCGCGCGAGTCGGAGAACGCCGACGGTTTCGTTCGGAGAACTCCGGCTGCCTCGAGGGGCAGCCAGCGCAACTTAGGTCCGCGCGCAGTGGCGAGCAACACGCCTCCCGGGCGCAATCAGCGACGGGCGGGCGCCGTCACCCGCCGTCAGCCGCCGACTTCGCTCAGCGCCCGCAGACCGCCCACGCGCATCTGCAGCAGGTTGTGCTCCTTGGGCTTTTCGGCGAGCGCCTGACGGAAGAGGGGTTCGAGGGGCTGCCCCGCTCGGAGTGCGTCGCGAAGCAGCACTTCATGATCCCCAAACAGACACGTGCGAAGGCGTCCGTCGGCCGTCAGGCGGACGCGGTTGCACCGTTCGCAATACGTGTGCGTCATCGGTGTAATGACCCCGATACTTCCGGGCGCATCGGCAAAGCGCCAATAGACGGCCGGACCGTTGCCGCGGGCCGGGCCCGCATCGGGTGCGAGCGCCCCAAGCGTCCTCACGCGCGCCAGCAACTCATCGCTCGGCACGACGTGGTCCCACGTCAGTTCGCGGAGCTCGCCAACCGGCATGAGTTCGATGAAACGGACATGCCACGGATGCACCTTGGTCAGTGCGGCGAAGTCGGCCACCTCGTCGTCATTGATCCCGCGCATGACCACGACGTTGATCTTGATGGGCGAGATCCCGGCGGCCTGCGCCGCTGATGCCGCGCGCACGATATCAAACCCGAGATCGCGACGCGCGATCGCGATCACCCGATCAGCACGAAGCGAATCCGCGCTGATATTCACCCGATCCAGCCCGGCGTCCCGGAACTCCGAGGCCAACTCGGGCAACTTCACGCCGTTGGTGGAGAGCGCGATGTCCTCGACGCCGTCGATGTCGCGAAGCATCCGGATCAATCGACTCAGATGCGGCCGGATCGTCGGCTCGCCGCCGGTGAGTCGAATCCGCCGCAATCCGAGCGGCGCCAGCTGCCGGACGATCTCGGCGATCTCCTCGTATCGGAGGATCTCCGCCTTCGGCAGCCACGGCAGTCCCTCCAGCGGCATGCAGTACCGACAGCGGAAATTGCAGCGATCGGTGACCGAGATGCGCAGGTACTCGATGGATCGGCCGAACTGATCGGTCAGCGCAGGGACGTTTGTCATGAGGACGCGGTGGGATCGACCCAGCGCCGATCACCGTCCAGGTAGTGTTCGCGCTTCCAGATCGGCACTCGCTGTTTGAGCACTTCGATGACGCGCTGCGCGCCGGCGATCGCCGGTGCGCGCCGGGGATGGGCCGCCGCAATGGCGACACTGATCTCTCCCACGTGCAGCGTGCCCACCCGATGTTCAATCGCGAGACGGAGGGACGGCGTTTCCGCACAGGCTTCGGCGGCGATCGCCTGCAACTGGCGTTCCGCCATCGGCTGATACGCTTCGTAGTCGATGCCGGTGACCGCACGCCCGTCATTGTGCTCACGCACCGTGCCCACGAACAGCGACACCGCGCCGATTCCGGCATTGGTGACGCGCGCCATCAACGACCCCACATCGATTTCGCGCTCAACGATCGCGATGTGGGTGACCTCGCCGGGGGACACGGTCTGGTCAGCCACCGGCCACCGGCGGGATGACCGCAACCTCGTCGGACGCCGTGATGCGCGCCTCGGCGTTGACCCACTCGTGATTGACTGCCACCAGCGGCTCCGCAGGCAGCACATGGCCACCCGGCAACCCGCGAAGTGCCGTCACGAGCTCGCGAACCGAACACGGCATCGGCATCGGGACGAGGATACGTCGTGCACCGAACGCGTCGGCGTACGAAGCGAAGAGGAGAACGGGGATAATCATGCGATCACTGAAGATAGCGCCTGACACGTCAAGTCGTTCAAGATCCCATGCAAAAGGCGCCCCGCGACGATGATGTCGCGGGGCGCCAAAGCACAACTGCTCGGTTCAGGACTCGTAATCGTCGTCGTCGTGATCGTCGAGGTGAGCGACCTCAACACCTGCCACCATGGCGCGAAGCTCTTTGGATGGTTTGAAGACTGGCACGGGACGCGCGGAGACCTCAACGGGAGACCCCGTACGCGGGTTGCGCGCCATGCGCGTTTTGCGCTGGCGAATCTTGAACGTCCCGAACCCGCGGACTTCGATGTTCTTCTGTTCCTGCAAGGCGTCTTTTATCGCGTCAAGGAACGCGTCGACAACCCGTGCACAGTCCTTCTTGGAGATCGTCGGGCCCGCCGTCTGCGCAATTCGCGCCGTGACGTTCTCGACCAGATCGGCTTTCGTCATGGGCTCTACCAGGGGTTCGACGCGCGTCGGCAGGGGTTGAGACGCAGCGTACCGAAGGTCCGAACGTATGACGTTAGTGCTTATCAGTCAAGCGGTTGGGCCACTTCAAGCACGACGTGACTTGAGGGCCGCCACGAACTGGTCGAACAAGGGGACCGCATCGTGTGGTCCCGGCGCCGCCTCGGGGTGATACTGGACCGCAAAGATGGGCAGCGACCGGTGCTTGAGCCCCTCGACAGTCCCGTCATTGAGGTTGATGTGCGTGACGGCCAGCTCTGGCGCCCCATCCACGCCCGCCTCCGTTCCGGCAACGGCAAACCCGTGATTCTGGGCCGTGATCAACACGCGACCGGTTTCGAGGTCCTTGACTGGCTGATTTCCGCCGCGATGCCCAAAGGGCATCTTTTCGGTACGGCCGCCGAAGGTCAGACCAAGCAACTGGTGCCCAAGACAGATGCCGAACATGGGAACGTTTGCACCGGCAATCTCACGGATTGCCGCAGGCGCATAGGACACGGCGGCCGGATCGCCTGGCCCATTTGACAGGAAGACGCCGTCAGGGTTCATGGCGAGCACATCGGCTGACGACGTCTGTGCCGGCACGACCGTGACTCGGCAGTCGTGATCGTCAAACAATCGCAGAATGTTGCGCTTGATCCCGAAATCGTACGCCACGACGTGATAGGTGGACTCCGGACGTCCCCACTCGTACGCCGTCGGGGTCGTCACGACGGTCGCCAGGTCGAGGCCTTCCATGCTGGGACAGGCGTCGAGGGCGGCCAGCGCTTCGCGCGTGGGAGAATCCCCCGGCGCGATGACGCCACGCATAACACCGGACGACCGAAGATGCTTGGTTAGCCGCCGAGTATCCACTTCCGTCAGTGCCGGCACGCCGCCCGCGGCAAGCCACTCACGCAGCCCACCGGTGGCGCGCCAGTTCGAGTACGTCGGTGACAGTTCCCGCACGACGATGCCGGCCACTTGCGGCTTGGCCGACTCCGGGTCTTCGGTATTGACGCCGTAGTTGCCGATTTGCGGGGCCGTCATGACGACGATCTGCCCACTGAACGACGGATCGGTGAACGTTTCCTGATAGCCCGTCATGTTCGTCGTGAACACGACCTCGGCCACAGCCGGAAGCGTCGGGCCGACAAGACGGCCGTGAAAAAGGGTCCCGTCCTCGAGGAGGAGGAACCCTTTGGGTGCCAATGCGTCCACGCGAGTTACTTCTGGGCGGGTGGCGTAGCGGGCTGCGTCGCCGGAGCTGCTGGCGTCGTCAGCGGCGAGGACGGGGCAGCTGCAGGTGCCCCACCGGCCGGCGGCGTCGGCGCGCTCGAGGTGGGCGTCGCGATCTTGTCGAGTACGGACTTGGGCACCGCGCTGCGCGAAGACATCAGCTGCAGCACAAACGCCAAGCCGAGGAAAATGCCGCCGCACCACCAGCTGGCTTTCGTCAGGAGATTTCCCGCCTGACGGGTGCCGATCACTGAATCCGCTGACGAACTGGCGCCGCCGAAATTGGCGGACAGCCCGCCGCCCTTACCTGCCTGCAGCAGGATAGCCGCGCCAAGCACCAGCGCATCGAGGATCAGAAGTACAAGTAGCAGCGTGTACATGGCACGTGTCAGGAGCGAGGCAGAAGGCGAAACCCGTAGCCTCGTAAAATCACGGATTGGACAAGCGGATGCAAGTCCTTTCTGCGGTGAAGGTTGCGCCGGTCAGCAGGTGGGGCGGCGGGCCACGATCAGCTACGGGCGATACTGCTCCAGCCATCAGGGTCGAGTGATGCCCCTCCAACCAGCAGTCCGTCCACGT
>JAGNMU010000159.1 GCA_017991005.1 Gemmatimonadaceae bacterium
GTGGTCGCCGTGGTCCGTACGCCGTTGGCCACGTTGAGCGTGCCGTACGCGCCGGGATTGGTGTACTTGTACATCAATCCCGGACCCGTGTACGCAGGTGTCATCGTCACTGACAAGGTGGTGTTGGCGTTCACCCCCAGCGTCTTGGACGGCGGACTGAGCGTGATCTGGTAGTTCACCTTTACTTCGACAAAGTCCTTCTTCTCGGCGATATCAACCGTGCGAACCACGGTGGTTTCGTCGAACGCGCCCTCCGTTCCGAAGATGGCCGGTTTGAACACGCGGGTGACCGTGCTGCGTTGCTCGGTGATCTTCACGACGACATCGTCCACGCGCGGCGGAGGATTGTTGAAGGTGGAGTTGGCCTGATAGGTGATGGTTTCCTGCCTCGGCCCGGGTGTGCCGATGTTGCCGAAGTTGGCCGACGAACTCCATGCGAGTGACTGATTGGTGGGAAGCGTCAGGAGCGCGCCGGCCTTGTCGCGGATGACAAGTTGAAGACTCTGCGCCGTACCCGGCCCGATCACGGGACTCGAGGGCGTGATGTCGTAGGTGCGATTGAGATCGGCGTCGATGGTCGCCGTGGCCGAGATGACGCGCTGCTTGGTTGGATCGGTTTCCGTGGGGTTGAGCAGGACTTCAACTTTCACATCGTCGATGGGGCCACTCAGCTGGTTGAGCACCGCATTCGTTGCGGTGTACTGCACGTCGGTGGTTGTGGTCCACTGCGTGGGACCGGGTCCGCTGATGGCGCCGTTGCGGCCAGTGGTCGTCCAGCGATAGAGCAGCGCCGGCGTATTCGCCGGAAGCGGAACGCCGGTGCCATTTGGCGCGAGCACGGCAAACAGGGTCACCGACCGCTGCTGAAAGTTGACGCTGCCCGATGCAGGCGAGAGCGAAAGGGTGGGGTCCTGCGCACTGATGCCCGTGGTGGGGCCTGGCACACGCAGTGCCGGCGCAGTGGGCTGACCAAACCCTGCGACGCCAGTGAGTGACGACGCGCTCACCACACTGCTTGGCGCCGCTCCAAACGTGGTGGTGCGACCGGAGATCGTTCTGTTGGCCGCATCGACGACGACGTTGGTGAGATTCGTCCATTGTCCGGCGCTCGCCAGTCGCACACGGAGATCACCCGACATCGCGAACGGCGGCAGGTCACCGCTTTTGAATTTGAACTTGACCGTCACCGGCTGTGCGAATGTCGTGTTGACTGGTCCCAGCGCGTACTGTTTGCCGACTGGTTGCCATCCGGCTGGCGTCGGCGCGCTTGGCACGTCCAACGGTTCTGATGTGAACGTGGTGCCGGCAGCAACGGCGCCCGCCGGCACCTGGATTTCCACGTCACCTCCGGAGAGCGTGATCGTGCCGCCGGTGGGACCAACCACCGCACCGCTCAACACGGAGAGCACGGCGTTGGCGCTTTTGCCTTCGCTGGTGGCGGTGACTGTGAGCGTGCCCGGTGCCACCGCCGTCACGAGGCCGTTCGCACTGACCGTCCCCACGCTGGACGGCGAGGCGGTCCACGCGACGGCGCGCCCGGTGAGTGTGTTGTTGGCCGCGTCTTTGAGTACGGCGGCGAGTTGCGCTGTGGCGGCGGGAATGAGTGCGGTGACGGGCGCCGAGACCGAGACGGTGGCGACCGGGTTGTTGTTGACCACATTCACCTGCGCCGTACCGCTCTTGCCTTCGCTCGTCGCGGTTACGGTGAGCGTCCCCGGCGCGACGGCGGTCACCACGCCGGCGGTACTGACGGTGCCCACGCTGGCGGGTGCGGCGGACCAGTCGATGGTACGGCCCGTGAGTGTGTTGCCCGCGGCATCGCGCGTGATGGCGGAGAGCTGGGTGGTCTGGGCCAGCGGCAGCGTCTGTCCATCGGGCGCGACCACCACCGAGGCAACCGGTGCCGGAGGCGGCGGAGTGGTGGGTGGTGTGAGTCCCCCATCACCGCCGCCGCCGCAGGCGGTGAGAGAGGCCAGTGATGCGAACACGGCTACGGACACGACGCGACGGATGGGCGAAGACATAGGTGCACCTGGGTAAGGAGCGCGCCCCTCGGCGAGGGGATGCCGATCGGAGCTTCATCCGTACACGCGCAGAACCAACCGGAACCGCATCACGGGGTCGGTCTGACGTCGAGTCTGTCCGGCCGCGAGACCGCCTGCTAACCTTTCACGTCAGCCGCACGTATCGCTTCGTATAGCGCCTCACGTCACGTTCCAAGACTGCCGCGCGCACGTTTCGCCGGTGTCGATGGTCTGCATGACTTCTCACCCCCGCACCCACTCCGAGCATGCGCGCGTGATGGCCACTCTCTTCGGATTGCCGGTGCGGTGGCGCGCGCGCCTTGGATCGCTGGTGACGGGGCTTGCGACGGTATGTGTCACGTGGTCCACGCCGGCGTTGGCGCAGCGCGGCTTTCGCGAGACGTACATCGAGCCCAATGCGCCGTACGACGGGCGTTTTGTGTTTGCGCGCATCCGGTACACGCAGGGATACCGGCTGGCATGGGGTGTGGACTACCCGCGCATGGAGCGCAACTTCCTCACCATTCTCAATGATCTGGCCAAGATCACGCTCAACCGCACCAACACCAATGTGTACACGCTCGATGATCCCGGCCTGTCAAAACACACGGTCGCCTGGCTGACGGAGCCCGGCTATTGGGTGCCCAACGCGGCGGAGGCGAAAGGGCTGCGCGAGTGGCTGCAGCGCGGCGGATTCTTGATCATCGACGACTTCTTCTTCGAACAGCAGTGGGGCGTGTTTGAGCGGTCGATGCGACTGGTCATTCCCGATGTCCGCTTTTTTCGCCTCGACGCGTCCCATCCGATTTTCAATACGTTTTTCCGTATCACCAAGCTCGATGAAATGCATCATCCCGCCACCACTGCGGCGGTTGCGGAGTACTACGCCGTCTACGAAAACAACGATCCCCGTGAACGCATGATGGCCATCATCAGCTTCAACAACGATATCGGGGACTACATGGAGTGGTCGGGCGGTGGCTGGTATCCGGTGAATGTGTCCAACAATGCGTACAAGTATGCGACGAACTTTTTGTTGTATGGGTTGATGCGGTAGGGGTCAGTCGCTGGGCCCAGCGCGTTCTACGCGTTGTCCCGAAACGTCGCTGTCGTTTGTCGTGTGCGGTCAACTGTGAGCTGCAGCACGTCCGGCCTTCCGTAGTGTCCCGTGGCGTCAAAGTTCTGCCGTTCCTCCCGCACGCGCGCGTGGTCGATATCGGCGATCACCAGACACTCGTCGTGCAGCACCGGCTCGCGCAGCCACACGCCGTCGGGTGAGGCGATGCAACTGCCGCCATTCGCCATCACATCGGGGAGCGACGCCATCAGCACGTCGTAGTGTGGCATCGATTCCGGAATATCCGCGCGCCGCAGCACCGACGACACTGACATCACATACGACCGCCCTTCACGCGCGACGAAACGCGTGATGTCGGCGGTGTTGTAGACATTGCCCGGCCAGAGTGCGATGTGCAGATCTTCGCCCTGCGCGTAGAGTGCGGTGCGCGCGAGCGGCATCCAGTTTTCCCAGCAGTTGAGCGCGCCGACCGTGAACGCGCCCAGTGGCTGCGTGCGGAGTCCGTGACCGTCACCGGCCGCCCAGCTCAGTCGTTCTTCATACGTCGGCATGAGCTTCCGATGCACATGTCGAATGACACCGGAGGCATCGATGTACACGAGACTCGCGAACACACTGTGCCCCCCGCGATCAGCGGGGCGTTCGATGCAGCCCAGAATGACGGTGATGCCGCGATCGGCCCCCGCAGCGCACACGGCGTCCAGGTGTCCCGATTCGATGGACACGGCCTGCTCGAGGTACAACGCATGGAGCGCCTTCTGAATCGGCGCATTGAACCGCGCGCCGTCGGTGTGTTCGATCCAGAAGGGGTAGCCGGGGACGAGCGCTTCGCCGAATGCGATGAGATCGACGGAGGCGTCGGCGGCCTCGTGGAGACGCGCGAGGACCTTGTCGAGGGTGGCGGCGCGGTCGAGCCAGACGGGGGCGATCTGGGCGGCGGCGATGCGGAGGTGGGGAGACATGGCGGGAAGGAAAGGTTGTAGCGGGATGTGTGCCAGACCCACGATTGCTACTCATGGCCAACCCATCACCAGTCCGACGACGTATCGCGGTTCGATGGAACCCTCGGCGAACGCCCGGACGGAGACGTCCGCAGTGAGTCTGCTGTTCAGTCTCGCACTCACGCCGACGCCGGCAACAAGGTGATTGACAACGTCCCCGTCGATCGGGCTTCCTGTCGTACGCCGTCCAAGGTGGTGTTCAATTCCGGCATCGCTCCGCAGGGTAAGTCGATGTGTGTTGCCAAATCTTCTGGCAATCGAAATTCCAATCTCGATCGTGCTATCGGCACCTTGGACGATGTTGGCATCGGCAACACGATAGCCGGATCGATACATCAATCGCAGTACTGGGCAAATGCTTACGCGCGACTCGATGCTCTCGGCGCGCGCAATTCCGATATGCGCATGAAATTCCGCGGCTCGCGGAGCATCGAATTGCGTGCCCGCACCGACCATTGCGAAGGCCGGACCCATGCGGACACCTACCTGAGGCACGGTCGACACGCGACCGTCACGTTTCGCGACATCGATTGCCGCAATGATTCTTGCATCTGCGGCTGCCGGTCGTCCAAGGCAGACTTGCGCCGACAAGGTATTCGCCAGCGCAGCGAGCAGGATTGTAGCGCCTAACAAAGCCACGACCTCTGATGGCAGCGCGACCGTTACATACCGCGCACGCACCTCGCGCAAAGTCTGGAAAGTAACGCGCCTAGCCGCGAAGAGCCTTTGAAGCGAGGTTTTCATTGGACAAAGCACGAGGAGGAGCTTGCCGACACGGTGACCTGCAATGTGGCACCACTACCCGTCGACTGGTTCGAGGCCTGCACGTTCAAGATGAAATTTGTTGTGCCTACGTACTCCAAGTCTGCATTCGTGCCCACCACGACGCCATTTACTCTCCATTCAAATGTGTCGGCGGCGAAGTTCGTTGCTGCGTACCAGTAGCAGGAATTTCCAGGTTGCTGTTCGCTGGGGCCTACGATTGTAGTTATCGGAGCAGGAGTATTGTCATTCGCGACAATACGAATCCATGCGGGCGCTGGCCAGCTGCCTGTGACTTCGTTGTTGACGTAGTCCCATTTCCCGAACCACGCCTTGTCGCCGTCCTTTCGGTAGAGAACTCCAGCGGCAATCGCGCCTCCAAAGTAGTCGTAGTAGAACACCGGACCACCACTATCACCGTCAATCACGTTGATGTCGACCTTGTAGGCGCAACGAATAGCTGTGTTGAGCCAAGGGTCCAGATAGTTTGTGACACAGGTTGCTTCCACCTCGCCGTATCTCCAGCCGCGTGTCGCACCGATGTGATCCACCATGCTCCCTTGAACGATACTCGTGGAAGTACCGTCAATCCGAAGATACGAGCCCCACGGATTTAGCGTAGTATCAACGCCATCTCGGTGGAATCTCGAAGATGGTCTTGCGAGATATCCGACGCGAACGGGTCTGGCGTCGACGATGTTTAGGTTCGCGTCTGAAAAACGGTACTGCTGGCAGAGCAGCGGAAAGCCGGGACATTGCAGCGCTTGTTGATCATATCTTTCGTATCCTACGGTTGGGCCGCTCAGCGGCTGGCGTACGAGTCCATAGTTTCCGTCGGTGGCGAATTTGATGGGAGAGCAGTGAGATGCGGATACGAAGCCCACATCACCAGTCGATAGCTCGGCGGTGAAGCCGATCGTGCAAGGCCCCCACCATTGCGAGACCGCATCTCGCCACTCCCAACGCAAGCCGCCAACTAGAGTATCCGCGAACGAACCGAGGGTTGTGGCAGTGTTTCGCAGAGTAATCGCGCGAGCTATTGGCGCGAAACGAGAACGCGATACGTCGCGGCTCTGGCCAACAGCGTGAAAGACGATCGCCTCACTGGGAACACCAACAGATGAAAGCTCTCGACCAAGAATCTCAATTGAGTGATCAAATTGTGCTGCTGTCACGCCCAACGCGATGCGATTGGCACGCTCATCGAGATCAACCCAAACTAGGCCGTCAAGACGCCGTGATCCGAGTGTTCGACTCCGCCAAGCAGCAAGTTGACTCACGGTGAAGCGCCCCTGCCTGACAGAAATGGCACCACCGACCAAGCGACCCGACGTTCGAATATGCCCCCGCATGACCAACGATCGCAGAGCCTGCCTCGCCCGGTCGCTCTCGGCGAGATCAGCAACCCAAACAGTAAGCTGACCGTTCGAATCGAAGAAATGTCCCCCGTACGAAGGTATCGTTGCAGCGAGCTCGAAAAGATCGCGTTCGCCTAAATCTAGAGGGGTGCTCGCGGCGCCGGATTCAGACGCCGTCGGTCGGCGGGTTTCGTCAAGCTCCAAGCCGCTTGGATCACTACAGCTGACGACAGAAAACATAGCAAGCCATACTGCGCAACTCGAACGAAGAAGACCTCGCATTGTCTAACCTCGAATTTCTCGGAGGAGCGGATTAGTGAATCTTCATGCAAATGATGGTGAGAATTCGGTGTGCCGACAAGCTCATCTATATGCCTCGCTTCTCGGCACGGATTCGCAATTGTGCCAAGTAGCTGATGACCTTTGGGTATCCCGCTGGATGCGACTACGGGACAGCTCGGTTTTGATTGTCAGTGGAAAAGCTTGAAAGCAACTGCTTCATCGCTCGCGACGGCGCGGTCGTGTATGGAAGGGCCACGGGCGCGACGGCGAGTTCTTGCGGCAGATCCAGCGTGGGCCCGGGATCGAGGAATCGTCGGTTGGGACGATACGACTGCCAGCTGTATTGCAGCGTGGCGCCCGTAGTGCCCCGTGGCGTCAAAGTTCTGCCGCTCCTCGCGCACGCGCGCGTGGTCGATATCGGCGATCACCAGACACTCATCGTGCAACACCGGCTCACGTAGCCACGTGCCGTCGGGTGAGGCAATACAACTGCCCCCGTTGGCCATCACCTCAGGGAGTGAGGCCATCAGCACGTCGTAGTGTGGCAGCGATTCCGGAAGTTCCGCACGCCGTAGCACCGACGACACCGACATCACATACGACCGCCCTTCGCGCGCGATGAAGCGCGTGATATCGGCGGTGTTGTAGGCATTCCCCGGCCAGAGTGCGATGTGCACATCTTCGCCCTGTGCGTAGAGCGCGGTGCGCGCGAGCGGCATCCAGTTTTCCCAGCAGTTGAGCGCGCCCACGGTAAACGCGCCGAGTGGGTGGGTGCGGAGGCCGTGGCCGTCACCGGCCGCCCACGACAGGCGTTCTTCGTAAGTGGGCATGAGCTTGCGGTGCACATGCCGAATGACGCCTGTGGCGTCGATGTACACGAGGCTTGCGAACACACTGTGTCCCCCGCGATCAGCGGGGCGTTCGATGCAGCCCAGAATGACCGTGATACCGCGATCGGCCGCTGCAGCGCACACGGCGTCCAGGTGTCCTGATTCGATGGACACGGCCTGATCGAGGTACAACGCGTGGAGCGCCTTCTGGATCGGCGCGTTGAACCGAGCGCCGTCGGTGTGTTCGATCCAGAAGGGGTAGCCGGGGACGAGCGCTTCGCCGAAGGCGATGAGATCGACGGAGGCGTCGGCGGCTTCGTGGAGGCGCGCGAGGACCTTGTCGAGCGTCGCGGCGCGGTCGAGCCAGACGGGGGCGATCTGGGCGGCGGCGATGCGGAGGTGGGGGGACAACATGTCTATACTCTCCGCCATCAAGAGGAGCGACCTTCTAGGCGTCCGGAGGACCGGAATACGGCGAAAGAAGATCTGAAAGGTATCGCTCGATGCGATCCTCATTGCCCGCGAACGCAGAGAAGTTCTTCTCTGCTACGTCCGTGAATCGCGCGAGGGTTCTGGCGGAAATTTCCTGCTGATCCTGGAAGATGCCCACCGTTCGAAAGTTGTACTTCCACTTTTCGAACTGATGAAGCACGATCGTCGCATCCTTGACCTTGTCTTCTGTTTGCAGCGCGAACAAGAACACGGGCACTTCGGGTGTCCTAACAAGCCAGTCGATTGGGTAGCGCGCGTCCGGGTCCAACGCGGGCTCGTGCCACCCGCGTGTTCGACGATCAAGGGGCACAACACGCTCCACGAACGCACGCACGTCGGCAACAAAGTTGGACCGCACCTGCTCCCGCGTTTGCATCGATACGTCGGTGATTCGCAGTACCGCCTGCACAAGGCTGAAAAGCGCATCGCCGTAGTTCGCGTCCTCAACCGATGAAACCAGCTCGCCGTTGCGATCCTCGACCTGACCAGCGGCCAGCGCGTTCTCAATCACCTTCCGCCGACCGTCAGCCTGGAGCGCCCGATCGTCGAGCGTGTAGCTGAGTCGCATGTACGTGTTGCCCTCGTCGGTCAACACCCATCCACCATTCTCAGCGCGCAGCACGACGGAAACCAAGTCTCCGTCGTCAAAGCTGAAGGGCGTGAAGACACGGTACCGGGCCTTTCCCTCGGAAATCAGGCGCACGCCTCGGCATACTTTCCGCTCAAACTCGGCAGTGATGACGTCTGCGTTTGTCATACCCTGTCTCCAAAAAGGCTGGTCTGTGGATCATCCGGAACCACGAACCCACAGTCATCGAGCATGCACAGGAGCGCGCCCGTCAGGTCGGCGTATCGGTTGGTAACCTCCGCAAAGTGCTCGGGTCTGTAGCCCGCGGCGAACTGATATCGCTCTGTCGCCGTGTGGATATGGTAATCGTAGAAC
>JAGNMU010000160.1 GCA_017991005.1 Gemmatimonadaceae bacterium
CTTGCATCGCGTGGCGGCGCTGCCAACGCCCGCGCGCGGCGTGCCCTTGGTGCGGCGCTAGCCGGTCGCGGGCCACCGCGCAAAAAAAAAACGCGCGGGACGTCCGCTCATGGCTGAGCGAAGCGTCCCGCGCGCAGTGCTCCGGGCCTGACGAAGCGACGTCAGACTCCACGTGCCGCTGCTACCTTCGGGGTCCTGACGGGGTTGGCGGGCTGCCGCCCTCCGGGACCCGGAGCATGTTCAAGATAACACTGACGCACGCGAGGTGGGAGCGCCTTTGGCTGTTCTCCCCGCTTATTCGGACAGTGCGCGGGACAGCTTGAGCGCGGCATCCGCCACCAGTCCGGCGGGGGCGTCAAGGTGCGTCACGGCGCGGATGCGCGAGGGCGTCCACGCGGACACCAGCACACCGAGGGCCTTGGCTCGTGCGACGACGTCTGCGGCGCGCGGTGTCGGCAGGTCGATCATGACGATGTTGGTGTCGGGCAGCACGACCGTCGCGCCGCCAACGCCATCGACGACGTGCGCCAGGTATCGCGCGGCCTCGTGGTCTTCGGCCAGCCGGGCCATGTGGTGCTCAATCCCGTGCAGGGCTCCGGCGGCAAGAATGCCGCTCTGCCGCATGCCGCCGCCAAAACGTTTGCGTACGCGCACGGCTCGCGCGATCACATCGGCCGGACCGACCAAAGCGGCGCCGACTGGTGCGCCGAGGCCCTTGGAATACGAGACCATCACGGTGTCCGCGCATGCGGCAAAGTCGGCCAACGATGTCCGTGTGGCCACTGACGCGTTCCACAGTCGTGCGCCATCCAGATGCAGTGGCAGCCGCGCGGCGCGCGCCACTTCGTACAGGGCGCGCATGTCGTTGAGCGATGTCACCACGCCACCGGCGCCGTTGTGCGTGTTCTCCACGCAGACCAGCGAGGGTTCGGGCGCATCGATGGACGGCGTGCGAAAACTCGCGCCCAGGTCGGCCGCGCGCATGACCGGCCCGGCGCTGTTGACTGGCCGCAGTTGCACACCGGCCAGGGCCGCCGTGCCGGCGAGTTCCCAATGCACGATGTGCGAGTCCGCATCGACGAACGCTTCGGTACCTGGTGTGCTGTGCAACCAGATGGCCGCCTGATTGGCCATTGTGCCGCTCGGGAAAAACAGCGCGAGGTCCTTGCCCAGCATTTCCGCCGTGATCGCTTCGAGCCGGCGCGTCGTGGGGTCGCCTTCGATCACATCATCGCCGACTTCGGCGTCGGCCATGGCGCGCCGCATGGCGGCTGTGGGCCGCGTGACCGTGTCGCTGCGCAGATCGATCGGTGGTACCGCGTTGTGTGGCATGACGGTCAGCTGGTGCGTCGGGACGGTGGACGCGTGGGGGTGGGTCGGGCTGGTCGGCGCGGGAGAGCCGCCGCCGCCAGCGCGGCTTCGTGATCGGCGAGGGCGCGAAGCTCGAGCCGACGCAACTCGACGGCTTGTGCCACTTCCCCGCCAATCAGGAACAGCAGCGCACCATAGTACGTCCAGAAGACGACGGCGACTACGGCGGCAATGGTGCCTGTGTACAGGGAACTGGGATCGAAGTGGCGCACGAGCAACGAGAAGACGTGTCGTGCGACCTCGAACAGCAAGGCGGCGGTGCCGGCGGCAATCAGCGCCGTGCGCGCCGACGGACGACGGCGTGGCAAGCCATGATAGAGCACATAGAAGAAGGCAAACACCAGGGCGATGGCCAGCGCGCGCCCGCCGAGATAGGTGATGGTGCCCATCGCCGACTCGCGCAGACCGACACGACCCAGAAACGCCACGCCCTGCGTCGTGGCGAGATCGAGGTACGTGGACATGACGATGTAGACCACCACGGCGATGGTGGCCACCAACGTCGCGCCGAAATCGAACAACTTGCCCACCACAATGCCGCGATCGGACCCGTCAAAAATGAGCGCCAGCACACTGCGCAGTGAGCCGAACAGCCGGGTGGAGAACCAGGCAAAGCCGATGGCCGCGTAGACACCGACCGCGCCTCGCGTGCGGAGAACATCCGAGACCATGTTGCGGAGCAACAGCGACGCCGACGGGGTGTCGTTTGGCAGAAACGCCTGCAGCAGATCGGTGACCGTGGTAGCCGCCTGCTCGGGTTCGCGCCCGAGCAGGAGCGCGATCCCGGAAATCAGGAGCAGCGCAAACGGCACGAGGGCGAGCAGGACGTTGAACGCCAGCCCGCCCGCGATGAAGAGCACGTTGTCCTCTTCGCTCTGTTTCCAGACGCGACGGACGACGTCCCACCACGCACTAGCCGTCCCGCGAAGCGCTGTCAGCGGCGTCCTCGTGACCCGTTGGCGCGTCGGCGAGCGGAGCCGGATGCCCGGTCTCGTGCTCGTGGCGCCGAGCATCGCGATAGGCACGCCGGCTGTCGGCATACGCGCGCTTGGACTCGGCGACGGCGCGCTCGAGTTCTACACGCGCCTGCGCGGCGGCGTCGCGACCGGCATCGACGGCGTCACCGACGGCCTGCGCCCGCGAGCGCACCGCGTCACGCGCGCGCTCGACGCGGTCATCGAAGCTGGCGCGCGTGCGTTCGACGCGATCGGCAATGCCCTCACCCACTTCGTCGGTCAGATCCTTGACGCGTTTGCCGGCGCGCCGGGCTTCACGCTGCAAGCGTTCGCGGGTCTCGCGGCCACTAGCAGGCGCCAGCAGCAGCGCGGCACCGGCGCCGACGGCGAGTCCGAGCAACAACATGCCGATGCCGTTGCCGCCGCGCTCGACCACCACCACCCGTTCGTCATCGAATTCGTCGCGATATGACATGACCACTCCTTGTGAGGCGACCGTCGCAGGAAGTACGACGCACGACACCGACCTCTGGTCGAGGCGTCGTACCTCCTGCTTCCCACTCAGTCACTGAGATCCGCGTCGTCCGGTGCCGCCACGAACTTCGTGGCGCCGTCTGGCGCGGTACGATGCTGCACCGGCGGATGCACAAAACGGGCGACCGTTTCACGCGTTCCGCTGATTCCGAGCTGCTGGAAGAGGAACCCGAACTTCTCATCGTACGCGGCGCCAAGTTTCGCACGCACGTCCGCCGGCAGCGACCACAATGTCTTCTTGAACGGTCCGATCGCTTTCTTGCGCGTCTTGTAGAAGAACTGCTCGTCGCTATCGCTCGGCTTGCGTTCGTCCTTCGCGTTGACATCCAGCCAGGCGTAGATCTCCTTCCGCAGCTCGGCGGGCAGATGATCGTACATCATGTTCTGGAAGTTGGTGGCGAGGTGAATCTCGGCCGTCTCGGTGCGCGGAAAATTGTTGAAGGCGCCGTCGGGCAACGTCGATGCCCCGTGTTGCACGGCCCCTGCCATGCCGTACTTGCTGCGTGCCATGTCGGACAACGTCCCCAACGTATCGAGATCGAGCTTGACGTCGGCGATGGAGCCGTCGGCGAGCACGATACCGCCGTGCGAGGTGCCGGACTGCACGGAAATCTTGGACAGTCCTGCCATCCCCGGCGCCTGCGCGGCCAGGGTGCGGTTGAAACCCTCCATGAATGCTTCAAGTTCCGCAGGCGTGCTGTTCTCGGTGCCAACTTCGCCGATTTCGCCACCGATCGAGATGGTGACGCCGGCGGGCTCTTCCGCGCGCACCGCGCGCGTGATCTCGACGCACACCTCGTAGTTGAGTCGCTGCTGCTCGGTGAGATTCGGTTTGGACAGATCCACCAGCGTCGACGTATCGACATCGATGTTGTAGAAGCCCGCCGCCACCGCTTCCTTCACGATGGCTTTCACGGCGTTCACTTCCGTCACCGGATCGACGGCGTATTTCTTGTGGTTGACCTGGAAGTGATCGCCCTGAATGAAGAGCGGACCACGATAGCCTTCGCGCATGGCGGCGGCGAGCATCACGGAGACGTACTCTGCCGGACGCTGCTCGGTGTAGGCAATCTCCGAGCGGGCGATCTCGAGAATGAACGCGCCCGCATCGAGTGATTTGGCCGTGCGGAAGATCGACCGCGCCGTATCGTACGACATGCCACGCACGTTGATGGCGGGCACCGTGAAGCCCTGACATTCGCCGCGGCCACGTGCGACATACAGGTCGTGAATGGACGCGGCGCGCACGCCGGCGATCTGTCCAAGCTCCCACAGCAGCCAGCGCGCCGTATTGCGTTCGGTCTCGTCGGCAAACACCGCCTGCCAGACGAGGGCATCCATGTGCGCCGACGTCAGCGCGGTGGCATCGTGCAGGTGGACGCGGCCGTCTTCGATGGTGACGGCGCCACCGAGAAGGAACGTCGTGTTCGAAGTCGATTCAGAAGTCATCGGCGAGGTAGAAAGCGGACTGGGGACACGGACAGAAACCGGCAGACCGGCGTCATGGAAAGTTCCCCTTTTCCAAGCGATTGCGGCAGGGGAGATATCGAAATCCCCGGCATCGATCGCGGTGAACATGGCACAACAGGGACGGCTGAGGTCGTCTTTCCGACGGACAGCGCGGCGTTGCCGTCACACCCTGCCTGCTCGCCACGCTGTCAGACCGACCAGCGCGGATCGGGCTGCGGCAGGGCGTCCCACTCGGCGCGTGCGGCATCACTGCCGGGCTTGCCCAGAAGCGCGTAGGCGAACTGCTTGCCCAACTCGACCCCCGGCTGATCGAAGGCGTTGATGCCGTAGAGCGCGCCGGCATAGGCCGTCGCCAACGCGAACAGTTGCAGAAGTTCACCGACGTGTGCGGCGTCGATGGCGTCGAGGGTGATGGTGGCGTTGAAGCGGCCGCGCGCGGCCAGCGCACCCGCCGTGGCGCGGCGCTCAATGTCGAGCAATTCGCCGAGCGTATGGCCCCGCAGGTACGCCAATTCGGGGATGTCGCCGTGTCGCGCGGGAATCGGCCCTTCGCCTTCGCGCGCGCGCACCGTGATGAAGGTGACCGTTTTGTCGCGCGGTCCCTCCATGAACAACTGCACCTGCGAGTGCTGATCCGTCGCGCCCAACGCGGGGAGCGGGGTGGGACCGGTAAAGGTGCCATCGGGGCGGGTCTTGCCGAGTGACTCGGCCCAGAGCTGCACGAACCAGAGCGCGAGGTCGCGCAGCGGATCGGCATACGGCATCAGCGCCTGGATATGACGGCCATGGTGGGTATCGGCGAGCCACTGCATCACGGCAAACACACCGGCCGGATTCTGCGAGAGGTCATCGCTCTCGGCTCGGCGTGTCATATCGGCCGCGCCGGACAACAGGGCGCGAATATCAATACCGATCAGCGCGGCTGGCAGCAGGCCCACCGGCGAGAGCACGGAGAACCGACCGCCCACATTCGCGGGAATGTCGAGCGTGGTGATCCCCTCGGCGCGGGCGAGTCGACGCAGCGCACCCACCTCGGGATCGGTGACAAACACCAGATGCTCGCGCGCTTTTTCCTCGCCCAGCGCCCGGGCGAGCGCATCGCGCACAATCAGATACTGCGCCATGGTCTCGACCGTGCCGCCCGATTTGGAGACCACCAATACCAGCGTCTTGGCCAGGTCGAGTCGCTCGAGGATCGTCGCGATGGTGGTCGGGTCGACGTTGTCGAGCACGTGCAGGCGAGGAAACCCGCCGCGCGCTTCGCTGTCGAGTGTATTCCAAGCGAGTGGGCGGAGCGCCGTGCGGAGCGCGATCGGTCCGAGCGCCGAGCCCCCGATTCCGAGCAACAACACATCGGCGTACTGCCCACGCTTCGCGTCGGCGAGCGCCACGATGGACTCGAGGACGGCCGTGTTGGTGGGCAGTGTGAGAAAGCCCAGACCGTCTCGTCGTGCATTCACGGCCGCGTGCGCGGCGCGAAAGGCCGCCGCGGCGTCGCGCCATTCAGACTCGGTGATGCCGAGTCCGTCGGGGAGGGCGCCGGCCATCATGTTGGTGAAATCAATGCGCAGCGTCATGGGGTCTCTTTCGGATCGAGTGACACGACGAGTCCGTCGTAGGCTGGGGCGATGCCGGGCGGCAATTCGGCCGCGAGTTCGGCATGCAGATTGTTGTGCGTGAGATGCGTGAGATACGTTCGCTCGGCACCGATGTCCTGCGCGACGCGTACGGATTCGTCGATGGACAGATGCGTGGGATGCGCCTTGCGCAGCAACGCGTTGAGCACCAGAACGCGGACACCACGCAGCGCGTCGCGCGCCGCGTCGGGTACGGTCTTGGCGTCCGTGACGTACCCGATGTCCCCGATGCGAAAGGCGAGAACCGGCGTCCGTCCGTGCGGGATGGCGATGGGGAGAATGCGAGTGTCGCGCACCATGAACGGGACGCCGGGCTCAATCGCGATCGCCTGCCCTTCCGGTTTGGTCGTACCGGGCAACGGGCGAAGCGACGCGTCCATGATGTACGGAAACCGCGCCGCCAGCATGTCGAGCGTGGCCTGCTCGGCGAACATCGGCAGCGGCGTCTCGCGACGCATGGTGATGGCGCGCAAGTCGTCGATCCCGTGGACATGATCGGCGTGTTCGTGCGTGTACAGCACGGCGTCGACGGTGCCGATTCGGGCGGCCACCAATTGCAACCGCAGTTCGGGCGGCGTGTCGATCAGCACGCGGGTGCCGTCATCGGTGTCGATGACGACGGCACACCGGGTGCGCTGGTCGCGCGGGTCGGTGGACCGACAGACGACGCAGTCGCACCCGATCTGCGGTACGCCGAAGCTGGTGCCCGTGCCCAGAAACCGCAGACGCATGCCGGCCTCAGTCCGCGGTCACGGGCATGACACGAACCTGTCCACCGCGCACGCGCCCCGAATGCCTCACACCGTTTCGACCTTCAGGAGATTGGTTGTGCCCGGTACGTCGAACGGCACACCGGCGGTGACGAGCACGCGATCGCCCTTGGTGACGAGTCCGAGATCGAGGGCTTCGCGCAGTGCCATCGCCACCATGTGGTCATAGCCGCGGGCGGTCGGCACGAGGCGCGGGACAACGCCCCAGACGAGTGAGAGCTGCCGGCACACGCGCGGTTCATCGGTCAGCGCCAGAATGGGCACACTCGGCCGATGTGAGGCCACGATGCGCGCCGAGAATCCGCTCTTGGTGAAGACCACCACGAGCGGCGCGTCGAGCATGCGCACCGCCGCGACCGTCGCGGCCGCAATCGCCTCTTCGGTGTTGACGCCACTGAGAATGCGACGCTCGTGACGGCTGCCGAGCCGCGTGCTGGGATGCGTTTCGATTTCGTGAATGATGCGACGCATGGCTTCGACTGCGAGCCGCGGATAGGCGCCCGCTGCCGTTTCGGCCGAGAGCATGACGCAGTCGGTGCCATCAAGAATCGCGTTGGCCACATCGCTCGCTTCGGCGCGTGTGGGGCGTGGATTCTCGATCATCGATTCGAGCATCTGCGTGGCCGTGATCACAGGCCGACCCATCCGATTGGCGAGCGCGATGATCTTCTTCTGTGCGATCGGCACTTCTTCGAAGGGGAGCTCGACGCCCAGATCGCCGCGCGCCACCATCACCGCGTCGGTGGCCTGCACGATCTCTTCGATGTTCTGGAGCGCCACGTCCTTCTCGATTTTCGCGACCACGAGAATCGATTTGGGCACCAGCTTGCGCAGCGACTCGATATCCTCGGCACGCCGCACGAAGCTCAACGCCAGCGCATCGAGATTGCTGTCGACGGCAAAGACGATGTCCGCTTTGTCCTTGTCGGTGATGGACGGGGCCGACACGGCGATGCCGGGCAGGTTCATGCCCTTGTGACTGCTGAGCGTGCCGCCGTGGACCACCGTGGCGGTCACCCGCGCGCCATCGACGGCAGTCACGACCAGTTCGATCAGCCCGTCGTTGATGAGAATGCGATTGCCGGGCGCCACGTCATTGCACAACTCGTCGTACGTGATCGGGATTTCCCCGTCGTGCGCCGAGTGTTCGGGGACCAGCACCAACGATTCACCGGCCGCCAGTTCACGCGGCGCGTGCAGGTCGCCGATGCGGATACGCGGGCCCTGCAGGTCGCCCATGATGGCCACCGGGCGTCCGAGGGCATCCGCCACTTCCCGAACGATGGCGATGGTCCGCGCATGCTGTTCGTGCGTGCCGTGCGAAAAATTGATGCGTGCGACATCGAGCCCGGCTTCGATCAGCGCACGAATGCCATCGGCCGTGTTGCTGGCCGGCCCCAGCGTACCGACAATCTTGGTACGGGGAATGTGCGAGCGATGGAACGTCGCCTCGCCGGAGTCTGACGACGGCATCGCGGCCGCAGCGCGCTCTGGTCCGGTGCGTGGAATGGTCATGAATTCTTCAGTGGCTGACAACGACAGCTCCAGAGGGAGACACAGACGCCGCGTCGGCGGCCAGCGCCGCACGCTTGCGGGTCAGGCCGGCGAGCAACGTCACGAACGACTGCTCGAATGACGCGAGACCTTCCACCAGGAGGCGGTCGGTGACCTCGCGAAGCGACACGCCGACTGCCTCGAGCGCGGCCAACGCACGCTCGGCGCCGCCGAGGTCGGTGGTGACTGACTCACGCACCTCACCGTGATCGCGAAACGCTTCGAGTGTGGCGGGCGGCAACGTGTTCACCGTATCGGTCCCGATCAACTCTTCGACATAGATGACATCGCGGTACGCCGGATTTTTGGTGCTGGTGCTCGCCCACAACGGACGCTGCACGCGCGCGCCACGGGCCGCGAGTGCCGCCCAGCGTGGGCCGCTGAGGGACGCCGTAAAGAGACGATAGGCCAGTTTGGCATTGGCGATCGCCGCCTTGCCCTGCAGTGCCCGCAGCGCGAGGCTCTGTGA
>JAGNMU010000161.1 GCA_017991005.1 Gemmatimonadaceae bacterium
CTGATAGCTGATGCGCCCGTTGCTGACAGGTTGAGCTCCGTGGCGCGCTGCTCACGACTGCCCTCGCGCAATTCGAGCCGGGTCACGCTCGACACCTTGTCGCCGTCGCGCACGCCGAAGCCGCCCGCCGATACGCTGACATCGCGCACGAGACTCACACCCACCAGAGCCACCGCGCCCGCCGATGAACCCTGCACACCGAAATGATTGATGTTGGGCAGTTCGATGTTGTCGATCACAAAGAGATTTTCAAACGCCGCACCGCCGCGGACCACGATGTCATTGCGGCCCGGTCCGGTGCTGCCGTTCACACCGGGCAGCGCCGAGAGCACATTCAACACGTCTTCCTGGGCGCCGGGCGTCCGACGAATCTCCTCGGCCGACAAACTTTGCGTGGACACCGCGCGCGAGGGGGGTGGCAGCGTGGGAAAGTACGTGGGGCGCACCGTAATTCCGGCCAGCGCCTGAGAAATCGGCGAGAGCTCGATCACCACTTCGGCCGGTTTCCCCGCGCTCACCACCACATCGGACACGATCCGCACACCGTACCCGATCGCGCGCGCTTCGAGGCGCACGATGCCAACCGGCACATCGCGAAGCGTAAAGCGTCCGTCCGGTTGAATGGCGGCACTCACGGCACGCTGACCCGCGCTGCTGTCTGCGGCGGTCGGCAGCACCCGCACCACACCAGCGGAGATGATCGCGCCAGACCCCGTGACCGCCACGCGACCGGCCACGAGTCCGGTGGCGCGCGTGCGATCGAGTGGGGGCGACTCCTGCGCCGGTGCAACCGACGATCCTGCAGCAGCCAGAGCGAGGAGAAGAAAGACGCGGAACGTGCTGGAAATGCGGAAGATCATAGGGGACGAACGGAGGACGCGGGCCGAAGGGTTCCGGCTCACTGCCGTGTTCTTCGCTGGGGACCTCGCTTTGGATGCGAAGGTCCGTCAGTCGGCCTCGCTCTGGCCACTGGGAGCGCGTCTGATCAGATTCCTCACATTGCCGCTCGTGTTGTCCAACACCAGTCAGGGTCCCGGGATTCCGATGACGCTGTGCACGACGACCTCACGATGCGCGCGACGTTATCTCGCGGCGCTGGCCGGATTCGCTGCGATATCGGCGACCGCCACCAGCGTGCTCGCGGCCCAGTCCGCTCCGATGCAGCGCGTCGAGGGCACCGCGTACGACAGCCTTGGCAAACGGCCACTCAGCGGCGTGTTTGTGGCCATTCCCGCCATCGGGCGCGTGGCCACCACCGACGATAAAGGGCGCTTTCGCATCGACAGCGTTCCGGAAGGCATGCATGAGATTCAGGCGCAGCATGCGGCGTTTGACAGTCTGGGTCTGTCCGGCCTCAGCGCGCGGATCGAGGTGAGACGCGGGACGCCCAAGGTCATGCTCGCCGTGCCCTCATTTGCGACACTGTGGCGGGCAGCATGCGGCGCCGCCCCCGCGCCCAAAGACAGCGCGCTCGTCTACGGATCGGTGCGCGATGCGAGGACACAGTCGCCGACCGCTCAGGCCCGGGTCGACGTGTCGTGGATCGACCTGATCGGCGGCGGGAAGAGTCTGACGAACATCGGTCAGCGCCGATGGAGCTTCACCGTCAGCTCCGACGAGCGTGGCGAATACGCGCTCTGCGGCGTGCCCCCCGGGGTACCGATCACACTCTCCGCGGCGCTCGATTCGGCGTTGGCGACGTCACTCGAGCTCGAGCCAAGTCTGTCGCGCGTGCGGAGACATGATGTGCTGTTGGCGCCCGTGGTGCGTGCCGCGGCAGACACATCGGCAGACATGTCGGCGACGACCAATGCCCCTGCGGCTGTAGCGGCCGGCGTGGGCGACGGGCGACCAAACGTTGGCACGAGTGGTACGGTCAGTGGTGTGGTGACCGATGCCCGTGGAATGCCCATCGCCAATGCGGTGATCGGCGTCGATACACTCATCGAAGTCCGCAGCAACGACGAAGGACGGTTTACGGTGCGCCACGTGCCTATCGGCACACGACAGGCGGCCGTGGTGTCGATCGGCATGCAGCCGCAGACGCTGACGTTCAATGTGACGCCCGGCGACACCACACACGTCACGGTGCCCATGAGCGTGGTGCAGTTGCTCGATGCGGTGCGCGTTCGGGCTAATCGCTCGACGCCCGCCGCATCACGCGTGCGCATGTTCGAGGAGCATCGCCTCGTCGGATTGGGAAGCGTCATCGATTCGACCGGCATGGTGGGGCAGCGATCGATGGTGACGGTGATGCGCACCATCCCTGGCCTGCAGGTGCTCGCCGGGCGCGGCATCAATGGGCCCTCCATCAGTTCGCCGCGTTGCGCCGGCTTCAAGCTGATGCTGGACGGGCACCCGTTCACGAACGATGAACTGGTAACGCTCGATCCTGAGACACTGGCCGGCGTCGAAGTGTACAAACGTCCGTTGATCTACCCGTCCGATATCGTCAGCGGAGGCGGTTGCAGCATCTTGCTGTGGACCAAACGCGCGTTCGCGCAGCGCCCGTGAAAGGACGTTAGGTTCGGACACCGGCCGCGCCACGTCACTTCCCGCTCCGCTCTCATGTTCCTCCCGATCTCCTCCACGCGCGCAGTTGGCGTTGCGTTCCTGCTGGGCACAGTCGCTGGCGCAACTCCGTTCGCGGAATCACCGCGCACGCCTCATCAACGCGCTGTGGCATCGGCCGAAGGAGTAGTTGCCGCTCCCGTGACCGTCGGCGCCGACCGGCTGCTTGGCGAGTATGCACATCTGATCCGCGGCAAGAAACTCGCACTCGTCTCGAATCACAGTGGACGACTTGCCGACGGCACACACTTGGCGGACGCGCTCTTCAAATTGCCCGGCGCCCCGCTGCGCGTGCTGTTTGGCATGGATCACGATATTCGCAGCAACGACTACTCGGCCACGCGTGACGAGGAGCGGGCTATCGACGCCACCACTGGCCTCCCCAAGTACAACCTTTACGGCAGCACACACCGGCCGACTCGTGACATGTTCGCCGACGCGCAGGTGGTGGTGTTCGACATTCAGGAAGTTGGCGCACGATTCTACGAACACATCAATATTCTCGCGTTCGTCATGGATGCCGCCGCGGAGTACGGGCTGGAGGTGGTCGTGCTCGACCGGCCCAATCCCATCACTGGCCGGCGCGCCGATGGCTTTGTCACCGACTCCGCGCGCCGCTATCGCTTTGGGTCGTACGCCGACGTGCCGGTGGTTCACGGCCTCACCATGGGCGAGCTTGCGCGCTTCTACAACGGAGAGCGTCTGCTTGAGAGCGGGCGCACCGTCACCCTGCACGTGGTGCCGATGCTCGGCTGGCGGCGTGACATGTGGTACGACGAAACGGGACTGCCGTGGCGCAAGCCGTCGCCCAATCTGCTCACGGCCGAATCACTGCTCGCGTACGTGGGCACCTGCCTGTTTGAAGCGCTCAATGTGTCGGAAGGCCGCGGCAGCGAGACGCCGTTCGAAGTGATCGGTGCGCCATGGCTGGACCACGTGCGCGCGGTCTCGTTGCTGAACGGGCTTGCACTGCCAGGCGTGCGCTTTGACACGCTCACCTTTACGCCGATCCAGCAGCCCTTTCACGGCCGGCCACCGGAACTCGCCGGAGAACGACTCGCCGGCATTCGTCTGCGCGTGACCGATCGCGATCTGTTTCAGCCGTATCGTGCCGGTGTGGCGTTGGTGTGGGCGGTGCATCGCCTGCATGCGGAGCGGCTGGTGTGGAACGACGAGGTCCTCGATCGACTCACCGCCACGCCCCGGCTCAAGCAGATGATTCTCGCGGGCCGAACCCCGAATGAGATCTTTGCGTCGTGGAAGCCCGAGGTGGATACGTTCACGCGGCGGAGTGCGCCGTACCGGCTCTATCCCTGATCACAATGCGCGGCGCGCGATACGGAGCGTCCGAAGGTCGGCATCGACCACAGTCGCGTATTGAGTGAGCGGCGAAGGCGCCGGACCTGCGACGTTCGTACCACTGATATCGAACTCCGATCCGTGACAGCCACAGCGCATGCGCAGTGCGGAGAATTCGTAAATCCCGCAGGCGGCGTGTGTGCAGACATTGCTGAACGCGCGATAGTCACGCGTGTTCACTCGAATCACCATCAATTGTAGTTCGCCAAACACGAGGGCCTCCCCCACCGCCGGTGGCTTGGCAACCCGTGTCAAGTCCACCACGATCTCGGTGTCGGTGACCGTGACGGCGTCAGGACTCGCGATGGGTGCCGTCGCCGCTGTCCGGTCCGACGCGCAACCGCCGAGCGCGAAGCCGGCGCACATGATGGTGGAACGGGCTACTACCGCAATGGCATCGCGCCGCGAGCATCGCGAGGGTGCGTCCGACACCGTTGCGGCGAGGCGGGAGAGATTCTCCTCGAATGCCACACGTGATTTGCGCATGCCCCCAATCTGCCAGCGATGCGCGCCATGAGTGGAAGTGTGATGCAATCGTACGCCCCCTGAGACAGAGCCGTGACGCGATGGTCGCTGAAATCGGAACGCGGCTGGTGATCCTTCCCCGCGTACGCTTTCGCACACCCCTTCACAATTCGGGCCCGCCCCGAAGGACACAACGCATGACTTGGATGACGTGGCGCACGACCGGCATGGCGTCGATCGCCCTGCTCGCACTGGCCGCCAGCTGCAGTGATGACACCCCGACCGGCACGCAGGTGACGCCGATCGCGCTGACCAACCGTTCGGTCACCCCCGCACTGCTCAAGAGCCTGATCACCGGCGTGGACATCTATAGTCTTGTCAGCAGCGACGATGTGCTGCCGCAATCGCCGGGCTACATCTTTGGCGGATCCGCCGACGGTGCCGGTCTGCTCAAAAACGCCGACGGCACGTTCACGGCGTTGGTCAACCACGAAGACAACTTCGCGGTCTCCCGCATCACGTTCGACGCCGAGTTCAAGCCCGTAAAGGGCGAATACGTGGTGAATTCGACGGCCGGAAAATACCGACTGTGCTCGGCCACCATGGTCACGCCGGAAATCCACGGCTTCGGCCCGATGTTCATTACGGCCGGCGAAAGCAGTGAAGAATCGCAGATTCTGGCCGTGTCTCCGTTTGGTGCAGCCAACACACCCAAGTACGTGACCGGTTTCGGTCGCTGGAACACCGAAAACGCCGTGCCGCTGCCTAAGACTGCCTTCGCGAATCGCACAGTCGTGATGATCGGCGATGATGACTCGGGCGCCGAGGGCGGTCAGATGGCGATGTACCTGTCCAACACCGTGGGCGATCTGGATAACGGCAAGCTCTACGTTCTGGCGCGCACGAATGACGTGACGCGTGAACGTGATATGGTGGTGGGTCAGACGTACCCGGTGGTATTCCGCGAGATTGCCAACCATACCACGCTGACGGGGCGGCAGATCAACCAGGCGACCACCACGCTCAAGACCGTGGCGTTCGGCCGGGTGGAAGACATCGACTATCGCAAGGATGGCGTTGGCCGCGAGATGTATTTCACGGTGACCGGTCAGGCCACGACCGGCGTGAACGCCGCCTACGACCGGGCCAAATACGGCCGCGTGTATAAGTTGACGCTGGATGCCGCCAACCCGCTGCAAGGCACGCTCGAAGTGATTCTTGACGGCGACGATCGGAACGGCCCGGCCAAGCTGTTCCAGAATCCCGACAATATCTACGTCGGCTCCAGCTACGTGTACGTGCAGGAAGATGACAACGGGTACGGCGACGAAACGCATGATGCCTACATCTATCAGTACAACATTGCGACGAAGGACGTGCGTCCGGTGCTACAGCTCGACCATCGTCGTACCGCCGCCGACGCGGCGCTGTACAACGCGTCGGGCGCTCGCCCTGAGGGCAAGGCAGGCTGGGAGTTCGGCGCGATGGAAGACGTGTCCACCCAGCTTGGTCAGCCAAACACGTTCATGATTTCACTGCAGCCACATTCGTGGCGCGGCGCGACGTACCTGGGTGTTGACGGCGGAACGGTGCGCCCAACCGAAAATCAGGCCAGCATGCTGGTCTTGGTGAAGGGTCTGCCGCGCTGATGCGCTACGCGATGCTCGCAGCACTCGTGATGATGGCGTGCGCGACTCCTCCACGTCCGGTCAGTGGAGAGGGTCAGATGAGCGCCGCATCACGGGTGGTGCGGGATCGGTGGGTGGCCGACATCGACAGTCTGGCCCGCA
Source organism: Gemmatimonadaceae bacterium (assembly GCA_017991005.1). Lineage (GTDB taxonomy): Bacteria > Gemmatimonadota > Gemmatimonadetes > Gemmatimonadales > Gemmatimonadaceae > Gemmatimonas. The sequence continues at coordinate 6,186 of JAGNMU010000161.1, forward strand.
CCCTCGCCCTGCTCGATACCACGATCGCTTCGTGGATCGCGGATCCGCGCCTCGGTCCGTCGGCGGTGGTGCAGTCGCATTTCCGCAGCGCGCGGTTGGCCTTCAAGCGAATTGAAGTGCTGGCCGCGTACTACGAACCAAGCACGACCCGTTCCATCAACGGACCTGCGCTTCCGTCGGCCGACTACGAAGAAGGCCCGGAGGTGGTGAAGCCCGCGGAAGGGTTTCAAGTGATTGAAGAGCTCGTATTTGACGATGGCGCGCCCGATGCGCGCGTGCGCGCACAGCGTGAGACACAGAATGTGCGAGCGTTGATCGTGCGTCTCCGCACGGCTGCCTCCGCGCAGCGAATGACCGACGCGCATGTCTTCGACGCCGCCAAACTCGAAATCGCGCGTATCGTCGCGCTCGGTGTCACCGGGTTCGACTCGCCGGTCGCGGCGCTGTCGCTGCCTGAATCATGTGCCGCCCTGGACGGCATACACGTCGTGTTCGAGCCCTACCGGGCAGCGCTTTTGCGCACACATCCGGCCACGGTGCGCGCGCTCGATTCGCTGTTCGTTGCCGCCGATGCACGATTGGCCCGCGGCGACTTTGACCGCTTCAACCGACTGGCCTTCATCGCCGAGGCGGCGAATCCGATCGCGCAGGCGCTGGTGGCCGCACGGCAGGCGCTCGAGATCGGTACACCGACCGAGATGCGCGCGTTTCGTATGAGCGCCGTCACGCTCTTTGATAGCGCCGCTTTCGACGCAACAGCCTTTGCCGCGCCCGGTTCGGGATCGGCGACAGTCGAGGAGATCGCGCTCGGCGAGTCTCTGTTCTTCGATCCGGTGCTTTCAAACGACGGCAGCCGCTCCTGCGCTTCCTGCCACGAGCCAGCGAAGGCGTTTACCGACGGCCGAGTGCGCTCGGCCTCACGATCGGGGCATGCAGTGCTTCGGAATGCACCAACCATGCTGAATGCGGGCTTGCAGGTGGGGACGTTCTACGACCTCCGGACCACCTATCTGGAAGACCAGATTGCCGATGTGCTGCAGAATGTCGAGGAGATGCATGGTCCGGCGTCGTCGGCGGCGGAGCGGCTCGCGCGTTTGCCCGCGTATGTCGATCGATTTCGGACCGCGTATCCGTCCGCAGATTCGTCGGCGACGTCCGGCGTGAACCTACGCCGCGCGATTGCGGCGTACGTGCGGTCATTGACGTCGCTCAACTCACGTGTCGATCGCGCGTTCCGTGGCGACACCACAGCGCTTTCCGCCGTTGAACGACAGGGACTCAACCTGTTCATGGGCAAGGCGCGCTGCGCCACCTGCCACTTTGTGCCGCTGTTCAATGGCACCGTGCCGCCGGCATATCAGGAAAGCGAGGTGGAGGTGCTTGGGGTGCCTGGCACACCGGCCATCCGCGGCGCCCGCATCGACGCGGACTCCGGCCGGGCACGGGTGACCCGTTCACCGCTGCACCTCTACGCGTTCAAAACGCCCACCGTACGCAACGTGGCGCTTACCGCGCCGTACATGCACAACGGGGTCTACGCCACGCTAGAGCAGGTGGTGGACTTCTACAACCGTGGCGGAGGCGCCGACATCGGTATCCGGCTGGCCAATCAGACGTTGCCGGCGGATTCGCTGGGGCTCACCAAGGCCGAGCAGCAGGCGGTGGTGCGGTTTCTGCGGGCGTTGACGGATACGGCGGGGGTGACGGCTCAGCCACATCCCCGAACGCCGCCCAGTTAACTCCGCACGCCGGTGGCCGATACTGTCACCGTATGCGCACCTTCTTCAGTGCCACGTCAGCCGCCCTCCTGCTGTCGGTGGCCGCCGCGGCCATGTTCTGGCCGCCAATCCTCTGGGCCTATGTGATCCTCGTGCCTCTCGTGGCGCGGGGCGTGGCCGATATGCTGCAAACCAAGCAGGCCATCAAGCGCAACTTCCCGCTGGTGGGACATGCGCGGTACCTGCTGGAAATGATCCGGCCCGAGATCAACCAGTACTTCATCGAGTCCAACAGCGACGGACGGCCGTTCAGCCGCAACGATCGCTCGCTCATTTATCAGCGGGCCAAGGGCGATCTCGATACCCTGCCCTTCGGCACACAAAAGGACGTGTACGCCACTGGCTACGAGTGGATCAACCATTCGCTCGCGCCTGTGCATCCCGACGAGCAATACGCACGCGTGCTGGTGGGCGGACCGGATTGTACGCAGCCGTACTCGGCGTCGATCTTCAACGTGTCGGGGATGAGCTACGGCTCACTCAGCAAGAACGCCGTACTCGCGCTCAACACGGGCGCCAAACTGGGCGGGTTTGCGCACAACACCGGCGAGGGCGGCCTGAGTCCGTATCACCTCGAGCCCGGCGGCGACATCTTCTGGCAGATCGGCACGGGCTACTTCAGCGCGCGCGACAAGCAGGGCCGGTTCAGCGAGACGGAGTTTGCCAAGCGCGCCACGCTGCCGAACGTGAAGATGATCGAGATCAAGCTGTCGCAGGGCGCCAAGCCGGGTCATGGCGGCATTCTGCCAGCGTCGAAACTCACTCGGGAGATTGTCGAG
>JAGNMU010000162.1 GCA_017991005.1 Gemmatimonadaceae bacterium
TATTGGCCAAACTCGATGCGTGGATGCCGCGCATGGAATCGCTCCCGTCGCTCCGGCGCAGCGGCGGCCGGATGAGTTGGGAGCCGCGCCCCGATCCGCTTGGCAATTTTCTGCGCTCATTCGGCATGGGCGGGCGCAAACTCGACCTGGTCCGCCTCGATCAGGTGGTTGCCAGCGTGAGCGCGATCGACGGTGAACGGACGCTCGTGCGTTTTGATGCCGACGCGTTCAAGGCAAGACGGACGCAGCGCACGACCATTCTGTCGGTGGCATTCGCCATGACGGTCATCGGCGCCGGATTCGCGGTGCCGTTGACGCTACTGGCCGGTAGCGGCGTCGTGGCCGGTGGCATCGCCGCACTTGTCGCGATGGCCGGCGGTGCCACACTGCTCAGCTGGCGTGCGATTCGTCGCGGCTACCGCGAGATGATTGACCGGACGCATTTGCGGCTCGAGCAGCTGCTCGACGAACTCGAGCAGGGGGGCATGCAGCCACCGCCAAGCCTGGCGCGTCAGGTCACGCAGGCCCTGCTGCGGTGAGGCGGGTGGCTCAGGCGAATCCCAGTTCGAACGCGCGCCGCCGAACACGAGCCACCAACCAGCGCACACCCGAGTTGCTCATGACGAGCATCGCCCCGGTCATGAGCAAACTCTTCACTTCGCGACGGGAGATCTTCACCGACCCGCCCGGCTTGAGCATGGCCGTGCTCTGCACGAGGTCACGCAGCGTGGCGTAGGCCAGCAGCAATGGCAGAATACAGAACAAGCGAATGGACACGGCGCGGCGCGGAATCAGCAGCAGGTAGTTTCGCGCCTCTTCGAGATCGTGCCACGCCAGCTGAATGAGCTGTGAAAGCGCCTCGCGATTTTTCGCGAGCAGCTCCGGGGCGAGAATGCGGTTCTGCGTGCTGCCGTGCAGGCGAAGCAATTCTTCAGGGACGTACACGGAGTTTTCCTTCTCCGCATCGGTCGCCACGTCCTTGAGAATGTTGACCGTTTGCAGCGCCTCCGCGAACGCTCGGCAGCGCTCACGCAGGATTGCGTACCGCTTGGTGCCGATGCTGGGCGAATGCTGGTGCCACAAGTCGGTCAGCATGTAGCCGACCGTTCCGGCCACGTAGTAGCAGTACTCCTTGTACTCCTCGACGGTCTGAATGCGGATGCCGTTGGGATAGAGCAGCACGAACTTGCGCATGCCGATCACCATTTCGGCAACCCACTTCCGAACCACCGCACGGGTCGCCTCCGGAAGATTCGCAAAGTGCTGCAGCACCAGATCCGCGTTCCGCGTCAGCGCGAGATGCGCTTCATCGCCGCCGAGTGTCTGCACACCCAGCAGAAACCGCTCGAGCGCAGCGGGATCGTCAAAGCTGCTCAGGAAGTCATCGAAGAGGGCAGCTTTGCGCTCCGGCTGCACATCGAGCGCATCCTCGACGGTGTCGGCGATGCGGCACAGCAGATACGCGTCAAGCACCGCCTGCCCCAAATCACCTGGCAGCGTCTTGATTCCCAACGCAAATGTGCGCGATACCGACGGCAGCACCGCGTGACAGAAGCGGGCAGCGTCTCGGCGGGCGAGGGCGTCGGTAACGGCGGGAGCAAGGGACATTCTGGTAAAGATACGAGAACCGTGGCGTCCGCGTCACTTGTCCCACCGGTACGCTTGAAGGTGTCGTCTGGACCAGCGAGACTCCGTCGTGCCCAATCGCTCATCCGTTTTCGCCGACCACCCGCCCGGATTCCGTGGCGTCTTCCGTGCCGATGTGCTGGCGCGCGCGCTCTACGCCGAGACGGCGGGCATTGCACGCGCCATCCCCGCTGCGGTGGCAGTTCCGACCGATGCTGAGGATCTGTCTGCCCTGGTGGTGTGGGCGCGTCGCAGCGGCCATACCCTGATTCCCCGCGGCTCCGGCAGCGGCATGTCCGGCGGAGCGCTGGGGCCCGGCGTGGTGGTGGATCTGAGTCGTTTCAGGGCGATCGGTGCGGTGGATGTTGCGGAGCGGTCGATACGCGTGGGTACGGGCGCCCTCCGCAACGACATCGACGCGGCCGCACGGCAGTCCGGTTTGCAGTTCCCGGTTGATCCGTCGAGCGGCGCCTTCTGCACCATTGGCGGCATGATCGCCGCCAACGCAGCGGGCGCGCGCACGTTGCGCTACGGCGCAACCAGACGATGGGTGCGAGGGGTGCGCTGCGTCTTTGACGACGGCTCGATCGCCTGGATTCACCGCGAGCAGCCGCTGCCGTTGGCCATTCCGGCCGTTGCCAGGCTGGTGGCCACGCTTGCACAGCTGCGTGCGCAGGATGATGCCGTTGCGGCAACGTGGGTGCATGCCGGTGTGCGGAAGGAATCGAGTGGGTATGCGATTGCCGAAGCGCTCGCGCCCTCCGGACATCTGGTGGATCTGTTGGTGGGCAGCGAAGGCACGTTGGCGCTGTTTGTCGAAGCGGAGTTGTCGCTCTGCGCCGTGGCCGCGGCGACGGCCAGCCTGCTGGTGTCGTTCCACTCGCTCGAGGCGGCCACCACCTGCGCACGCAACGCGCGCGACGCCGGCGCCACGGCCTGCGAGTTGCTTGATCGTACCTTTCTCGATGTGGCCGCCAGCGACGGACCGACGGGCGTGGACACGACCGCCGACGCGGTGCTGCTGATCGAGGTGGACGGCGAGAGTGTCACAGCGGCCGCCGATGCCGCGCATCACCTCGCGGCGATCTGTCGTCGCGATGGCGCGTTCGATGTGTCGTCGGCGCTGGATGCCGAATCGGAGCATCGCGTGTGGGCGTTGCGGCACGCGGCCAGCCCCATTCTCTCACGTCTGGCGCCCCGGTTGCGGTCGATGCAGTTCATCGAGGACGGCTGTGTGCCACCTGCCCATTTCCCGGCGTACGTGCGTGGTGTGCGCGCGGCGCTGGCCCGCTACGAGATGCCCGGCGTCATCTTCGGGCATGCGGGCGATGCGCATGCACACGTCAATCCGCTGGTCGATGTGACGCGGAGTGGCTGGCGCGATCGGGTGGGCGGCATTCTCAGCGAGGTGACTGCACTCGTGGCATCGCTGGGCGGCACACTCGCCGGAGAACATGGGGACGGCCGGCTGCGTGCTCCGCTTGCCGCTGCCGTGTGGCGGGTGGAAGCACGCGCGGCCTTCGCCAACATCAAACATGCCGGAGATCCGGCCGGCGTCTTCAACGCCGGATGCAAGATTGCGCATGCCGGCGACGAAGCCATCGGCGCCCTGCGCCATGATCCCGAGGCGTCGCCGCTCGACCCGCAGGCCCGTGAAGCGCTCGATCATATTGAGCGAGGGCGTGCGTGGCAGACGTATCGACTGGCAACGGTGCCACCAGCTGAAGGGTAGCGCGCAGCTACGCGCCCAGACGAATCTGGGCGAGGATATCGATTAGCTGCCGTCGGGTTTCCGGGCTCAGCATCGCCACGGCCGCCTGGTCGGCGGCATCCACGAGCGGGTCCAGCTTCAGCAACAGGGCCTTCCCCTGCTCCGTGATGAGACACAGAACCTGACGACGGTCGGGCCGGCAGCGAGAGCGGGTCACCAGACCCGACGCTTCGAGTTTGTCGAGCAGTCGAGTAACCGTTGACCCTTCTTCGATCATCCGATCCCGAATCGCGAGGGTCGGAAGTCCCTCGTCGCCGGCACCGCGGAGGATGCGCAGGACATTGTATTGTGCGAGGCTGATGCCGTGGGGCTCGACAATACGTGCGAATCGACGCCCGACGACGGACGACGTGCGCATCAACGCGATGGTGGCTTCCTGCGATTCAGAGCGAAAGGGTCTCGACTGTTGGAGTTCCTGTCGCACCTCGGCGGAGAGCTTGCGCTCCGGCGTTCGATCGGGCATGACAGAGCGTACGTCCAAATGCGGCACTCAGCAATGGCCGCGTTTCGCCGACGGTCCCTGCGGTTTCCCTTCAACGCCCGATGCTTGTGACCCTCGACACCGCTGCCATCGTTCGCGAGCCTGCTGTTGCCGTCGTCGCCCGGCCGCAGTTTGCAGAACCGGCGCACTTGCGCGTGCATCGGGCTGGTGATGCGGGAGACGCCGAGCGGCTGGCAGAGTTCGGCGCGCGCCTGACCACCTCCAGTCAGCAGAACCCGGCGGGACGAGACACCCGGGAGTTCGTCGCGTCGCTCGTGCGTGGCCCGCTGGTGGCCGCGCTCGCGCACGTCCACTACACCCTGCTCATCGAAGGCGTGAGCCGGTCGCTGACAGAGACACTGCGACTCCGTGCCCCCATGCTATCGGTGACCGGCACGTCGCATCGGTACCTGGACGAGTCGCAGTTGCAGTTCGTGCTGCCGCCGGCGTTGGCCGGTGATGAGGCACTGGAGTCGACCTGGTCGGCGCAGATGGCGGAGACGGCGCGTGCCTACCATGCGTTGGTCCACGCATTGATGACACGCTTCGGCTGGGTGAACGACAAGGTGCAGCGTCGGCGCATGGCGCGAGAGGGGGCGGCCGCTCTGCTTCCGCAGTGCCTCGCGACCACACTCCTGGTGTCGGGGAGTGTGCCGGCGTGGCGGCAACTGCTGGCCACATCCGGGGGTGAAGGAGCGGAACGTGAGTGGCGCCGCGTCGTCGTCTCCCTGGCGCGCGTGTTGCGCGACGAGGCTCCTGCCTTGTTTGCCGATGTGTCGATTGTGCGGGGGAGTGACCAGCTCGACATGGTGCAGCTGATGCCCACGGAGCCGGCCGGCGACGCGCCCTAGCCGGGTCGCCGACGCCCTCCGGTCTCAGGATGAAACAGCTGGTGCCACGGGAGTAACACCGCGTGGCAGTTGGTGACGTACCTCTCGCCGCCTGCGTCCTAATGGTGAGCCATCCCATTGCCCAGGCGAGACATGCACGCAGCGCCCCTTCGATACGATCGACGACGATTGACTCGCGGCTTCTCACTCATCGAGTTGCTGCTGGTCATTGTCATGGTTGGTATCCTGGCGGCGCTCGCACTGCCCAAGGTGCTGGTCGATACCGCGCAGGTGGATACCGCGGTGCGCACCGTTGGCATGTCCATCATGGTGGCGCAACGCGAGGCCGTGGCACGCGGACACAATGTGCTGGTGGTATTCGACACGAGTGCGCACGCCGTGCGCACCATCTGGGATGTGAACAACAATGGACAGATCGACGGTGGCGAGAAATCGCGACCGTTTCTGCTCCCCGAGCGTGTGGTCTTTGACCGTCCCTCCGGTGTGTCGGCGCTCGGCGCGGCATCAGCGCCGATGCCGGTCATGCTGACCAGCGGCGGCAAGCCGCTTCTGGTGCTGCAGCGCAATGGCAGTGTCGATCGCGGCATCACGCTGTATCTCACCACGCCGTCTCGGCGCCTGGGTGCGACGCGCAACTACGCACGTGCCATGGTGCTCGCCCGTGCGACGGCACGACCCGACTGGTACGTCTGGACAGGAAGCCAATGGAAACGCGGACAGTGATCACGCACGAGTCACCCACTGGGGTGGAGTCTGCGCACGCGACGCGGCGCGGTTTCACACTGATCGAAGTGATGATCGCCATGGTCATTCTCTCGGGAGTCGTGCTGGTGATGGGCATGGGGACCACCAAGTTCTCGCAGTCGGTGACCAACTCGGATGTGCGCAGTCGCGCGCAGTCATTGGCCGACATGCAGATTGGCCGCGCCCGCGCCTGGCCCACCTATTCCACGCTCGCCGCGCTTGGTGAAGCGCGATTCAATCCGACCGCCAACGGACTGTCCAGCGCCACCACGGTGGCCGTGGACTCCGCCAACGGCATGAATCTCACCACCATCACAGTGCGGATCCGCGCCACGCAGGCAAGCCTGCTGGCCACACCGATCGTGCGGACCATTTCCATCGCCGCCCCATGACGATGACACCTCTGCGCACTCGTGCCGCGCGACGTGATCGCCGCGGTTTTACGCTGTCCGAAGTCATGGTCGCCATGGTGATCTTTGGTGTGATCATGAGCGCGGCGTTCGGGTTTCTGCTCAACCAGGGCCGCGCTTTCCGTACCATCGCTTCCAAGTCTCAGGCCATCCAGAATGGACGGTTTGGTCGCGACATCATGCGCCAGGAACTCCGCTCGGCCGGCACCAACGTCACCGACGATCAGCCGATGGTGGTCTACGCCAGCGACTCGGTCTTTGCGTTCAACGCCGACTTGACCACCAACCGGTTGGACTCGGCCGAGTTTACCGGCGCCGTGTACGTCGATCCGTACGCGACGGATGCGCAGACCACGGCAGCGACGCTGGGCGGTGCCTTCACCATTCCCGGCACGGGGTTCACCTATCCCCTGCGTGACTACGCGGCAGTCGCCGGCATCAACGGCGACGCCGAGACCATCATCTTTCGCTTCACGCGCGACACCACGTCGACGAATGGGTCGGACCGCATGCTCATCCGGCAGGTGAACGGCGGCGAAGACGAGATTATCGCGACCGGCCTGCGGCAGTCCCAGTCGATCCCGTTCTTCCGCTACTGGTATGATCCGTCGCGCTACAACACTTCGCTGACCGACCTGGATACCATTCCGCGAACATGGCTGCCACTCGCGAAGACGGTTCCCGCACGCGGCATCACACCCGACACCGGAACGGCCACCACCACGCGCATCGATCAATTGCGCGGCGTTGAAGTCACCTACGAAGCCACACTTCCAAGCGCTGGCACCCGCAACGTGGTGCGATACGTCGTGCCGCTGCCGAATACGGCGGTGACGCGTCAGGCGCGTGCCTGCGGACGGCCGCCCATCGCTCCAGCTGGAGCGAGCGCCAGCTGGAATGTGGATAGCAGCGCCGTCATGCTCTCCTGGTCGCGCGCAACCGACGATGGCGCCGGCGAGACCGATGCCGTGCGCTATGTGCTCTGGCGCCGTATCGCCGGTGCCACCACGTGGGGCTCACCGATCGGCACCATCAGCGTGGTCGGTGGGGCGAGTGGATACGTTTACAAGGACGGCGGTGTGGAACAGGGCGTCGGACGCGCGTATCAATACGGGTTGGCCGTGCAGGATTGCACGCCCAATCTCTCGACGGTCTCGGGTTCTGGCACGGTGGTGGTCCCATGACGCCGCGTAGAGTGAAACGGTTCCGCAATCGACGCGGCTTCGCGCTCGTTGCCGTCCTGATGATCGCGATGGTCGCCACGGTTCTGGCGCTTGCGACATCGATGCTGACGATGTCGAACAAGCTGGTCCAGGTCGGGTCCGATCGCGCCGCCGCCGTGGATGATGCCGCCATCGGCGCGCTGGAAATGGAGCGGTCACGGCTCAACGCGCGCCTCGATTCCATTCCCATCGACGGCTATCTCACCGTCGCCGACGGGGAGCAGATCTCCGGCACCAATATCCGACGGACGATCTGGGTCTCGCGACTGGGCAACTCCGATTCGCTCCGCAATGCCGGTGAGTTCGGTGTGCAGGCGGAGGTGGTCGCCAAGGCCGAGGATTCGTTTGGCAACGTCGCGATCCGGCGCTCGCAACTGTTTCAGGAGTCATTTGCGCGATACGCGTCGTTCACGGATATGGCGCGATCCACCAATGGATCGCTGCTCTACTGGGCACTCGGTGCGCAAGCGCAGGGCCCCGTGCACAGCAACGACACGATCAACGTGTGGAGCGGCGCCACGCCCAATCCGCAGGTCACGTTTCACGACGTGGTCACCACCGCACGGATCGTCACCAACAAAACGAAGGCCAGTTTCAAGAAAGGTCCGCCCAAGGAACGCATTTCGCGTATTCCCATGCCGACCACGGCCGACCTCAACATCCTGAAGAACATTGCGGCGCGCGCCGGATACGTCTTTACGCCGAACGTCGTGACGGGCGATTCGGCGCTGGCAACGATGCGTATCGAGTTTGTGGCGATCGATGCAGACGGCGATGGTAACACCACCGGTCCAGACGACGGGTACTTCAAGGTGTACCAGTTGTATCCCGCGCTGACCTTTGGCGCCGGGTACGCGATGGCGCGCACTCCGGTGCCGGTAGCGACTGCTCCGAAACACTCCGGGGCAAGCGCGTCGTTGGACAGCATGCTCTACTCGCGCAACTGCGGCGTCACGGCCGTGGTTGGCGGACGGACCGCTGTCCCCGCCCGGTTCATCGATGTCGCCATCAACGCGGGCGGTGCGAACTATCAGGCGAAGATGCAGAACCGCATCAACGCCTTCGACAACGTCAACGCACGCTGCTTTCTCGGCGGTGATGATCGACTGTCACCCACTGGGCTGTTCCGTGCCACCGATTCGGCGGGCTACTGGATGCCGCGAACGTCCGGCGGCGTACCCGGTACCGTCGCGGCGCGACCTGATGGTGCATACCTCTGGCCACTCAGTGCGGCATCCAACCCCAGCTTCCGCGGCGTGATCTTCGCTGAGGGAAAGGTGGCGATCAGTGGTGTCGTTCGCGGGCGGGTCACCGTCGCGTCCCGTAACACGCTGGTGCTGGTCCACGAACTCACACAGGCCACCAGTCCAGGCATCGCCAACGGGAACTGTCGCGCCGACGACGATGTCATCGGCCTGTTCTCCGGTGAATACGTGATGTACGCGGACAACACACTCGCCACGCCGCAGTGGCGACGAACGAACTCCGACGGCTCTGGATGGACGTGGCCACGCAAGGACTTCGATCCGTCGGCCAGTCGCCCCGATATGGCAATCCATGCGTCACTCCTCGCGTTACGCTCCGTCGCGGCGGAAC
>JAGNMU010000163.1 GCA_017991005.1 Gemmatimonadaceae bacterium
ATCGCAGCATCAGCAAATCCTTCACGTAGTTCTGATACAGTCGCCACGGGGCCGCCGTGCCCTGTTTGGGAAGAATCGCTTGCGCGCGCTGCACATACCCCGACGTGAGCTCGAACACCGAACTGCCTGGCATGGCGGGATCTCGGCGGGGCGTGACCTGTGCGTACCCGCGCGAGCGCATCAGCGTCAGCAGCCGGCAGACATGCTGCGCGATCAGATCGCTCTTGAGCGTCCACGACGCATTCGTGTAGCCCACCGACATCGCGAAGTTCGGCAGGTTGCTCAACATCATGCCCTTGTAGACCAGCTGCGCGCTGATATCAAGCGGTGCGTCATCGACCGTCAGTGTGACGCCGGTCAGTAGCGACATGCGGAGCCCGGTGGCCATGACAATCAGGTCGGCCGCAATGTGCTGCCCCGACTCGAGGTGCACACCGGATTCATCAAAGCGAACGATGCGGTCGGTCACAATGCTCGCGCGCCCGTCGCGCAACGCGTCGAACAAGTCGCCGTCGGGAACAATGCAGAGTCGTTCATCCCACGGCTTGTAGCGCGGTGAGAAATGCTCGTCGACCGGGAAGTCCGTCCCCAGGTGCTTGCGCGCGTCGACGCGGAGCGAACGTTTGAAAATGGCCGGGTACGCGCGCGCCACCCAGAAGTAGAACATGCTACGCGCAATATTCTTCCAGCGTGTGATCGCATACGCAACGTTGGCTGGCAGGATGGCGCGGAGCGCATTGGCGATGGCATCACTCGACGGGAGCACGGCCATGTAGGTGGGAGACCGCTGCAGCATGGTGACGTGTGCCGCCGCGCCCGCTCCCGTCGTGAGTGCCGGAACGAGCGTGACTGCTGTGGCGCCGCTCCCGATCACCAGCACGCGTTGGCCGGCGTAGTCGAGCTCCGCCGGCCAATGCTGCGGATGCACCAGACGTCCGCGGTAGCTGGATACACCCTCCCAGGCGGGTGTGTACCCGTCAGCGTAGTCGTAGTAGCCGGCACAACTGTGCAGGAACATACACGTCATCTGCACATATCGACGCGCTGCGCCCACTTCAAGTGTCACAGTCCACCGCGCGTCGTCCGACGACCAGGACGCCTGCACCAGCTTGTGCTGCAGACGGATGTGGCGATCAATGTCGTATTGACGGGCCGTCTCGACGATGTACGCCTTGATCGACGGTCCGTCGGCAATGGCCTTTGCATTCCGCCATGGGCGGAACCGATAGCCGAGGGTGTACATATCCGAGTCGGAGCGGATTCCGGGGTAGCGGAACAAGTCCCACGTTCCGCCCACGCGCTCACGCTCCTCGAGAATGACGTAGGACAACGCCGGGCATTCATGCTGCAGATGCCACGCCGCACTGATCCCGGAGAGCCCCGCGCCAATGATGAGGACGTCTACGTGTTCCATGGGCTCAGCGAGGTCGCGCATCGGTGGCACGACGTTTGTCGGAAGTCGCCAACCGGCGTCAACCGGCGCCAACTGCAAGACTCGGCAGCGATCATGGTCCTGTGGCAGCGAGCCGATTCACGCGCCGTTGCCACTCTGCCACAACGCTGGGCCACGAACGACCCAGCAGTCGCTCGAGTGCCTGCCGCATCGTGCGAGGAGTCCCCGACGTCTGCAAGTACGCTCGGACGGCCTCGACACCACCCGTTTCGTTCAGCATGTCGGCAAGCACGGCGCCGGCGGCGTTGCGCGCGTCGCCGGAGATGCCGGCATTGTCAACGATCGCATCAAGGGTGAGACGGGGCTGTGCCTGCTGGAGTGCGGCGAGATGCCGCACGGAGCCGTGAAAGTCGCGACCAGCCGTTCCCCCAAACCACGTTGGCACGCCCTCCGACGCTAGCAGCGACGTGCTGCCCCCGCGAATGATGGGAAGAAGCACCACGTGCGCAAGTTCATGCCGGTAGTTCTCGCCAAGTGCCGGTATACCGGAGAACACCTGAAAGTTCACCGGCTTCGAAAAGCCACCCGCGGCCCCGAAGCGCTCCGGGACGACGACACCAAGAATCTCCATGGCCTGATCGACGCTCTCCGCGACGTAGTAGTCGATGCGTGCCGGCGCCGTTACGCCAAACGTGGTCGCGAGTGAATCCACGAACTTCGCAGCGCGCTCAGCCTTCGTCGCGTCGAAACGCAACGCGGGCGCCACGCGAAAGCTGATGCGGCCGCGCTGCTCACGGCGCCACGCCTGCGTTCGGTACGGCAAGGCATTCGCGAGCACCCAGCGCGCGCCCTCCCGGCGCGCGTACACGGTCATCGTGAGGACCGGCGCTGTCGATGAGTCGCGCGGCGTGGCGGCGGCAGGCCAGAATCGCGTTTCGATCTCGTACGCGCTGTCGACCGCCGCATTGACGGGCGTGACGCGAACCACCTCGGGGACGGCCTGATCAGGCAGATAGAAACCAGCCAGATCGTACATGGGCCACTGCGTCTGCTCGGACGCACTCCAGTGAGGCGACGGCGTTCCGGCATGCGCCGCAAATTGACCGTTCTTGGATGCGAGGTACACGTCCCACAGCTGTCGGACTTCGGGCGCTGACGGTTTTGCAGCCGCTCCCATGCAGGCACTCAACTGCGAAGCAACGATCAACGCGGACAGTGTGGCCGCGACCGACGGGCGTCGATGCGAGACGCCCATTAGCAGCGAACTGTCCACAACCCGGCCCGCTGCTCGCCGAGTGGTCGCAGAACTGCATATCGAGCGGAGCGAGCGGCAGGATGCTGGGAAGCGGCTGGCATCATGCCGCAAAGATGGCGGAGAATCCCGCGCTTCGCACCTTGGCCGCCGTACGGCGTGGGGTCGGCCGGTGGAGGCACCTTCCGCCGAGCCGATGAGCCAATGTGGACACAGTCCCCGCCTTCAATGACCACAGAGGCTATCAGCAACATCTCCGACCGGCTCCGTCGTCATGACGCGCTGAATGTCACGCACTACCCGAAGCGGTCGCACGGCCGCTTCGGACTCTTCCATCTCCTCTGGAGTTGCCATGCCATCTCCGCACATCCGCGGCGTACTCGCTACCTGTGTCACCGTGCTCACTGTCGCGTGTGACGTCAGCGATGCGGTCGCTCCCTCCGACGCGCCAGCGCCGTCACCAGTGGCGTCGGCGGTGCACACCACCTCCATCTCCGTGCTCCAGGATACGACCGACGCGCCGGTGTCCGACGCGCTTACGCGCGTCGCGCCGGCATTGGGAGCACGAGGTGAGGCCATCACGACCGTGTTGGCGCGACTGCGCAGCGCCAACGGAAACACTCGGACAATCGCCATGCGAGATGTCGAGAACGCGCTCGACGCACTTGAGCGGAGCGCACCTGCCGATTTACAGCCCGACCTCGCAGCACTTCGCCTGAACGTCGAGGCCATGACGGCCGCGACGAACAACAATCATCCGTGACCGAGATTTCGATGACGACTGACTTCTTCTCGACCCGCTGCTGCTGCCCGAAGGGACTCACCCGCGCTGTTGCGCTGCTGCTGCTGTCGGCTGTTGCCACGCCGCTCATGGCGCAGAAGGACAAGAAAGCCTCCCACGATGATGACGACATTGTCGTCGCCTGCTATGTACCACGAAGTGGCACGATGTACCGCATCGGCACCGACGACACACGTGATCGTTGCGCGTCGAGAGAGCATGTGCGTTTCAGTTTCTCGACGACGGGTCCGTCGGGCCCGACAGGACCCACCGGTGCGGCGGGCGCCGTTAGTCCGATCGGCCCGCAAGGTCCCGTCGGTGCGACAGGTCCGATCGGGCCGTCAGGAACGCAGGGCCCCGCCGGCGTCGCCGGTCCACAGGGCCCGGCCGCTCCCATCGTCGGACTCGAAGTTGTACAGACAAGCGGAGCGCTTGCGCCAGCATCGGCGCGCAATGTGAAGGCAGCCTGTCCCGCTGGAAAAGTTGTGACCGGCGGAGGCGCGCGCATCAACCCGCAGACCACAATTGGTGGCGTGCCGCAGCAAGTCGTGTCGTCGCAGGGTCCCGACTACGGCACGTTCAGTTCGCCCGTCCCGGATGCGTGGGAAGCGTTCGCAGGCGCAACAGCGGCCGCGAACGCGTCAACCCTGATCGTCTTCGCTATCTGCGCCGTTCGCACTCCCTGACGGTCGGGTCAGTCGGCACACGTCCCACTCCTCGAACTTGCGCGAGTGGGGCGTTGCCCGGCATGTGTGGCGAACCGTGACGCTCGCTTACCTGTCGCGAGCGTGCTGAGAGCGGACACGGGATCCCATATACGAACGCCAGATTCACCCTGGTACCCGACAACAGCGATGTCCGTCAAACGACCACGTGCATGACCATGTCACTCCCGGTCCACGCGCGGCAGCGCGACAAATTCGATATCAGCGCCGGGCGCCGCATGGATCACTTGCTTCAGGAGCTGGCGAGACTGCTTGGCAATCCAGAATGTCACGGCCAGACCTGAAAAGTCCGCGTCAACGCGCCAGGCGGACTGACCGTCAACGGACTCGTCCCCGACAACCTTCGCCGTGAGCGTCGCGATGCCGCGACCGGGAACGAAGGCCGGGAGAGCGAGCGAGTAACCGGCGGCCAGTGGCGACGCCCGCACGATCACGTCAAAGCTGGCGCTGTTGTAGACGCCGGCCTTGGCGGCCTCATCGACTGTCGCTGCTGCTTGCCCCTGCGTTTGGATCGTCCCGCGTAGCCGACCCTCCGCCCAGTCCAGTTGCACAACCTCGCGGGATGATCGACTGCGGTACCGGCGAGGCTCGAGGGATCTCCAGACATCAACGATGGTGTCAAGCCGATTGCCCAGGACCGCATCGGTGGTGCGATAGATCCGCGTCATCAGTCGAGTGTTCCCCGTACCGCTGACGCGGCACTCATCGACAATGATGCCCGTGCGTTGCCGGCTTCCCTCTCGAAGCAGAGAGACTGCCAGCGAGTCGATACCGCATCGAAGCCGGTCGGCGTCCGGTGTCGGTTGATCGACGCGTTGCGCGCTCACGCTGTCGAGGGCCGCGAACGTGGCGGTGATGGTCGCGAGCGTCGCAAGGAACCGCTTCAGTGGTGTATGCATCACAGGTGACAAGCGGTTGGTTGGACATCGAACGACAGCGGCGCCGCACGTCGCTGAACGGTACACCAATCGCCGTCAGGCAGCGCCCACGCGCATCCACAGCAACACCGTCCAGACAATCCCGACGGCGTACAGCGCACCGAAGATGTGCTTGTTGTACCGCGCCAACCATAGCGGCAGGTAGATGTCAAAGTCGTCGTGCCGCGCGTCGGTGTAGCGCGCCGCGACATCGGTCAGTGGGCACCGCCAGTGATTGAACGCCAGCACCAGCGTCTCGAGCGCGACGAGTCCGATCAGGACTGCCGCCACACCAAGCGCGCGCCGCGCCGCCGCCACCAGGATGCCGACGACGCACAGCGCGAAGAACGCCCATACGATGGTATGCAGTGTCTTGACTCGTCGCAGTCGCGTGGCGTTGTCGGTCACCAGGGCGAATCCCGCGTTAAGGTGCCTCTGCGCCCGATCCCAGGCTCTCCAGCAGCTCGTCGAGTTGATCGAGCGACTCCGGGAGCGCGCCAGCCGCTCCGCCTTCAACCGCTTCTGCCGAGGGGTAGAGATCGTGCACGACGACCACGGTTTTGCCGTCGCGTGCTTCGAACGTCACCGTGGTGATCGTTTCGCCGTCGCCCTCCTCGTTGGTCCACTTCAAGCGTGCGTTCGGTGCCACTTCGAGGTACGTGCCGAAGAATGCCATCGTCGAGTCTTCGTGTTGAAACACCAAACGATACTGCCCCCCAACGCGAACATCCATGTCGCACGACAGCAGGTTCAGCCCATACGACTTGGGCACCCACCACCGCCTGAAGAGCGCTGGGTTGGTCCACGCCTCGAACACGAGGTGCGCGGGCCCGTTGACGGTGCGTGTGACAACGAGTTCGCGCTCCGACGTCCGCTCCACCGTTGTGGGGTTCTTCGCGGGGCTGGCGTCACCTGCTGTGCTTGCGTCCATCGATGCTCTCCTTGCGGGTTAACTCCTCGACCACGTGGTCCAACTCATCGAAGCGTGCGCTCCAGAGCTGGCGGTATCGCTCGATCCATTGTGCCTCGTCTTCCAGTCCGCGAACGCCGAGCCGACAGGTCCGCACGCGTCCCACCTTCTCCGTGGTGACGAGCCCCGCGTGCTCCAACACGCCGACATGTTTCTTCATGCCCGTGAGGGTCATGTTGAACCGTTCGGCGAGGGCCGTGATCGACGCGTCGCCGCGCCCGAGTTGCTCCAGCACGCCACGTCGGGTGGCGTCCGAGAGCGCGCCGAATGTGGCATCGAAGTGGGTTTTGGATAACTGAACCATATGGTTCAGTATATAGAGTGTCGTGACCACATGCAAGACGGGGCGTGGGCCCGCGGCAACAACAGGCGGGCGAAACGGTAGCGACTCGGCCGACATCCGAGGGCCCTGCTGCGTTCGACACCCGTCGGCCACACGCTTCGTTCTGCGACCGTCCGGCGAGTTGCTCAAAGGCGACTACGTCCCGCAGGTTCATGTTCAATCGGCGTCATCCTCCCCGTCGCACCGCGTCAATGGCCACCTCCGTTTCGCCACTGTACCAAACACTCGGCAACATCTGCGGTGGCCTGGCCACGGGCATTGTCCTGCTGCTGATGAGCCGTTTGCTGTCGGACTTCGCGAACAAGTATCCGAGCGACAATCAATGGCTCACATCTGCGCTGCGGGTTGTGATTCCGCTCTGGCTCCTCTTGATGGTCGCGCTGCTCTGCGTGACCGCCAGCGGCGGATTCGACTGGCTGAAACTCGGCCGGCCCGCCCTGTACGTCTTCACCGTCGGCGCCGCCGTCGCACTCGCGGCCGCTACGCTCTTAGCGGTGGCGATGTATATCCGACCCGGATTCACGCCGCGCGGCCTGTACGTGCCGGTGATCTATCTGGTCCCGCTGTCCACGGTGTTGCTGGTGGTATTGAGTCTCAATACGAAGCTTGCGCCCGGCATGTCGACGCAGTGGTTGCGAGTGCCGTGGGCGATATTCACCGCGGTCAGCATTGTGGCGTGTTTGGGTTTCGTCGGCCTGCAGACTGTCCGTGGGGGCATGGGAGGCGTGATGAGCCTCGTGTATCGCCTGCGCAACCCCGGTCCCTCGTCTGAGGCCATCCAGGCGAAACTCTCTACGCTCGACCCCCAACGCGATTTCGACGAACTGCTCCGCCACGCTGGCCCCGATGAAGATCGCGCCGTCCGTGAGGCCGTCACCGCAAAGCTGCGCGCGAATCCGCAGTTCATCGAGACACTCGCCGCCGCGTTGAACTCGTCCGACCCCAGTAACGGACTGAGTTTTCTTCACAGCGCCACGCTGTCGTCAGCCGAGCAGCGCGCCCTCGCGGCGCCCGCGCGCAAAGGCATCGAACGTTTCACGCGCGAGATTCCTGCGCCCAACTACATGTCACCCGAACGTCGCAAACAACTGCAGCGCTGGGGTCGCCGAACCTTTCCCGTCATCATCGAGAAATTCGCAGGCACGGACGTGGACTTCTCCAAGACCATGTCCAACTTCGAATACGCCCTGCGCCCCGACGACACGCGACGCTGAGGCGCCGCGGCTAGTCGTCCGCGTACTGAAAGACCTGCTCGAGTGGGACGCCGAAGACCCGTGCGATCCGGAAGGCCACTTCCAGTGAGGGGGAGTACTTGTTCCCCTCCATCGCGTTCACCGTCTGCCGAGTGACGCCGACGCGTTCGGCGAGTTCCTGTTGGGTCATCTCGCCCTGATGAAACCGCAGCGTCCGAATGGCGTTGGTGACGCGACCTCCGCTCTTGCCCACGCGTCAGGCGCCCCGACGGTACAGGAACAGCTGGGTGCCCGTCTCGACCAGCTGCGCCAGGACCCAGAACGCCAGCAGCACATGCGTAAACAGGAAGTTCCCCTCCGTCGCGACCGCGACGCACAGCGCCGTGAACACGCCGGTCGCGAGGACATACGAGCCGTTGCGGACCCCCAGCATAGAAATCAGGCGATCCCGTTCATCGGTCTCCTCTTGTCGATCCACGATGGCGATCACCACATGACCGACGACCTGCGTGATCACCAGCACACCGATGGCCAGCGCGAAGAGCACCACCTGCTGCGGCATCACATTTCGCGTGTCGGTGAGCGGCAGCAGCGGAACCACGCCCACCATCGCATAGAGCCCGAACGACACGATCAGACCGACAAAAACGAGCCACAGGCTCTTTTCCTGAAACGAAGTGTCCATGGGTGCCCGCTCCACAATGTCCGGTAAACTAGACTAGATGTAAGGAAAACACGACATTTTGAGAATAGACCGCGAGTGCCGCCATGTCAAGTATTTCTTACATTCGGCGCTCGAGGCGAGCACGCTCCGAGTGCTGTTCGCAGACGTCCGACCGCGCGCGTGTGTTGGTGGCGCGCGAGAATGCGTTGGGGCGCGAGGTGGTGGTGAAATTGCTGGCGCCGGAGCTGTCGACGAGTGTGAGCGCCACAGCCACTATCGTGTGCAGCCGGGCCACGGGGTCAGAGTCCTTGCGCGCTCAGGCACGCTGACCCTTTGAAGACCCCTTGAAGTCCGGTCTCCCTAGACACCAATTGTATATTGATGATGTACATCTCAACATCGGAGTGTCTATGGCG
>JAGNMU010000164.1 GCA_017991005.1 Gemmatimonadaceae bacterium
CTTGAATTCGTAGAGCAGCAGCTCGGTTTCTGCGTCGTCGGTCTTGTTCACGGTCGGCACGTCGGCTGGATCGACCATCACGGCGCCGTCGGCGCGTAGTGCGCCGATGGCCTGCTCGAACGCCGCATCCACCCGCGGATGAAAGCCGGCCATGTTGCGCGCAACACCAAGGCGCACTCCGCGAAGCGCGTCTGCATCGAGCATCGTGGTGTAGTCGATGGGCTGCCGCGAGGCGCCGGCACGCGTGGCCGCATCACGAGGATCGTCGCCGGCAATTGCCGTCAGCACGGCCGCCGCGTCGGCCACCGTGCGCGTCATCGGACCGGCCGTATCCTGGGTAGCGGAGATCGGAATGATCCCGCTGCGGCTCACCAGTCCCACCGTCGGCTTGATGCCGACCAACCCGCAGATGGACGACGGACAGATGATCGACCCATCGGTTTCCGTGCCGATTCCAACGGTCGCCAGATTGGCCGCGATCGCACTGCCGGTGCCAGAACTTGAACCGCACGGATTGCGATCGAGCACGTACGGATTGCGCGTCTGCCCCCCCCGTCCACTCCAACCGCTGGTCGAGCGGGTGGACCGGAAATTCGCCCACTCGCTGAGATTGGTCTTGCCGAGAATCACGGCGCCCGCCGCACGCAGACGTTCAGCGACGAACGCATCGCGCGGCGCCGGTGCACCAACCAGCGCGAGCGATCCGGCCGTGGTCTGCATCCGGTCGCCCGTATCGATGTTGTCCTTGAGCAGCACTGGAATGCCGTGCAGCGGGCCACGCACCTTCCCGGCCCTGCGTTCCGCATCCCGTTCGGCAGCGATCGACAGCGCGTCGGGATTGCGTTCAATCACCGAACGCAGCGTGGGTCCACTGGCATCGATGGCCGCGATCCGCGCCAGATACGCGGCCGTCAGGGTGCGCGACGTGAGCGTTCCCGCACGCATCCGCGCCTGCAGATCCGCGACGGTCGCCTCGTGGAATGCGAAGGGCGCAGTCGCTGGCTGCGTTGCATCGGCGTTCGTGGAGGGCATGGGTTCGGCCGCGACCGGCGCCGTAATGCCAACGGTTGCCGCGACGCCGGCTACCACACCGGCCGCCACACCAGCACCAACAAAATCGCGCCGGTTCATGGCTGTGGGTTGGGCATCACGCGACGCATCGCTCATACCGCGTCCAGCGCGGCCGCAAAATCGCGCTCCAGATCACGCACATCTTCGAGTCCGATGGAGAGTCGAATAAACCCTTCGCCGACTGCATCGGCGCCCCATCGCGCGCGACGTTCCGCACTCGTGTGAATGCCGCCAAAACTCGTCGCTTCGGTAACCAACGTCGACGCGGCAAAAAACCGCTCGGCCGCCCCGCGATCCGCCAGTTCAAACCCAATAACGGGACCGAACATCGTCATCTGCCGAACGGCGGTGGCGTACGCCGCGTCGGTGGGCAATCCGGGATACCGCACGCGTTGCACCTTGGGATGCCGTGCGAGCATGTGCGCCATGTGAATCGCCGACGCACATTGGCGCTCGAGACGCACCGACAGCGTGCCCAGCGAGCGATGCGCGAGCCACACTTCCATGGGGCCGGGAATCGCGCCCATGCGCGTGCGGTACGTCCGCACCTTGTCCGCCCATTCGGCATTGCGACAGGCCACATGCCCCAGCACCACGTCGGCGTGTCCGGTCATCGCTTTGGTGTCCGAGACGACGGCGAAATCGGCGCCCAGGGCCAGCGGACGCTGGCCGAGTGCCGTGGCCGTCGTGTTGTCCACGGCCACCAGCGCGCCTGCGGCATGCGCCGACGCACAGAGCGACGCAATGTCGCACACATCGAGTTCGGGATTGGTTGGCGACTCGAGCCACAGCAACGTGGCGCCATCAAGCAGCGCACGCTGCGCCTCGTTGGCGGTGGGTGCGGTCACCACCTCGACGCCGTGCGCGGCGAAATAGTCGGTCGCGATCAAGCGTGTCGTGTAGTAGCTCTCCGACGGCATGACCAGCTTGTTGCCGGGACGGAGCACGGTGGCCAGCACCGCCGCACTCGCCGCCATGCCCGAGGGAAACAGCACCGCCGGTCCGCCTTCAAGCGCTTCGAGTGCCTGTTCGTACGCCTGCCACGTCGGGTTGTGAAACCGTCCATAGGTGTAGGCGGAATCGGCAGGATTGCCGGGCGCGTGAAACGGCGCTGCAAAGGTCGGTCCCGGCAGATACGGTGTGCCGCCCTGCTTGGGCGGGAGTCCGGCGTGCACCACCAGGGTGCTGTCGTACCAGCGTGGGGTCGAGCCGCCGGCGTCCTGATCCGCGCTCACGTGATGCTCCTCACGCCGAAGCAGGGAATTCCGCGCGATCCAGGGCGGTCGCTTCGTCGATCAGCATGACCGGAATGCCATCCTGCACCGCGTACACAAGTGCGCAGGCGGGGCAGATGAGCACCTCGCGCGGTGTCGTCCGATACTCGAGCGTCCCCTTGCACTTGGGGCACACGAGGATCTTGAGCAATTCTGGGGCGAGTGTCACGTCAGGCTCCTTGAGGGCGAAAGGCGGCGGGTGCGTCGAGTGTGCACTGGAGACGCGGTCCACCGATGAGATCGATGCAGTACGGAATGGCCGGAAACACCGCGCCGAGGCATTCCTCGATCGCCGCCGGTTTTCCCGGCAGATTGATGATCAGCGAGGCGCCGCGGGTGCCGGCGATCTGCCGCGAGAGAATCGCCGTTTTCACCGTGCGCATCGACACGGCGCGCATATGCTCGCCGAAACCGGGGAGCAGCCGTTCGCACACCGCCATCGTGGCTTCCGGCGTGACATCGCGTGGCGCCGGACCCGTGCCGCCGGTGGTGACGATGAGCGCACAACCCACAGTATCGGCCAACTCGCGCAGCGTCGCTTCGATGAGCGGCTGCTCGTCGGCAATCACCCGCACGACTTCCTGCCAGGGCGAGGCGATCCAGCGTGTGAGCACCTCGCGGATGGCCGGTCCCGATTTGTCTTCATAGACGCCCGCGCTGGCGCGATCGGAGACGGTAACGATGCCGATGAGACAGGGTGACGGTGCAGGGTCGTTCGCCATCGCCACAACCTACTCGGTCATCGTCGCGATCGCTGACCCAGCAGCTGTTCGGCCACGCGCATGCCGGTTTCGCAGCCGCCTTCCATGTACCCCTGCGCGTCGAACGAGCAGTGTTCGCCCGCAAAGTGCAGCGTCTCGACGGCCTCGCCTTCGAGCCCGCGCATGGTGGTGCGCTGCCCGGCGAGATAGCTGGCGTAGCTGCCGCGCACCCACGGATTGGTGGGCCAGTGAAAGCGTGCTTCGGTCATGCCGGCGCGCGCCGCCGTGACTCCGGGAAAGACGCGTTCCAGATCGCCCAACAACGCCGCCGCCTGCGCGGCCGGCGTCCCATCACCCACCGCCACGCCGTGGCGTCCACCGCTGAAGTTTGTGAGGATGCCCGCGCGCCCGCTCTGGAGCCGACTGGTTTCCCAGGACAACTGAAACGGCAGATCGGTGACCACACTGCCATTCGATCGGTGCTGCTCGCGCCAGGGGCGCGAGGAAAACCCGATCATCAGTTTGGCGTTGGTGCCGTAGCCCAGCTCGTTGATGGTGCGCCGTTTGGCCGCACGCATGGGGACATCGAGCTGCACGGTGCGAAGCAGCGTGAATGGCAGGGCCAGCACCACGTGGCGCGCGATGACGGTCCGCGAGGAGGCGCCTCGCCGAAACGACAGGGTGTGCCGGCCGTCCGCCCGCCGGGTGACCGACTCCAGCACCATCTCAGTTTCGATCGACGCCGAGACCCGGTCGGCGAGTGTGGTGACGATCCGGTCGTTCCCGCCGATCACATGAAATCGCTCATCACTGTCGCCAAACACATGGAATGGTGGCGCCTTAGAGTCGATCATGAGCAGGAAGTTGAGCGCCGACTGCCGATCCGGTTCCAGCCCGTACTCGGTGGTGTACGCCACATCCAGCAGCTTGCGAAGCCACCCTGACACGCCCTCCTGATCAAACCACTGCGTCAGGGTCATGCGATCGAGCGCCACGGCCCCCTGTGGGTTGGCGGCGGTCGGATCGGGCGACGAGCCCAGCGGCGCGAGCGCCGCCTCGATGCGCCGAGCCAGTGGCTGGAATTCGCGCACCACATCGGCTTCAGTACGCCGAACGCCGTCCACAAACCAGACCGTGTCGTCGAGTATGGGGTCGTCGGTGGCGAGGTCGTTGAGTCCGATATTGAGTTCGCCCGCGAGCGCGCGGATATGCGTATGCCCGGTGTCGATCAGTTCACCGCCCAGCTCACACACCTGGCCGTCGGCAAAATGATTGCGCAGTGAGTACATGCGCCCGCCGGTGCGTGACTGCCCTTCCATGACCCGCACCGGAAGGCCGGCCGCACGAAGGCGATAGGCGCAGGTCAGCCCGGCAATCCCGGCGCCAACGATGACGATCGGCTCGTCGTCGGCGCGTGCGCCGCCGGTTGCCGAGGAAGGGCGGCGTGAAGCGGGCGCACAGCCGGTGGCCAGTCCCGCCGCGACGACGGTGCCGCCGGCGACAAAGGTGCGGCGACTCATGCGCATCGAATCACGCCAGCGGTCGGTGGCGCTGTCGGCGGGTTCGCCCGAGACATTGGCGTGCTGCGCCAGACGCAATGAACGACGCAGCACGGTGAAGAGCGGAGTGCGGGCCATCGGCGGAGAAGAATGTGACGTGAATGGGCCCGTACATCGGGGCAGCAATGACCAGAGGGTCGATCAGCGGGGATATAGTGCCACGCGTTTCGTACGTCGGCGAGGTGCCGTCATGGACAAGAGGCGGCGGAGCGCGCTACGCTCTGTCGATGAAACGACCGCTGCTGGCCGTGGTGGCCATACTCTTCGTCACGACCGCGTATCTGCTGGCGTGGCCCATCCCCGTGCAGCCGGTGGTCTGGAGCGCGCCCGTGGCGCCCGGATACGCGGGCCCACACGCGGTGAACACCCGGCTGTCCGCACTCGCGCACCTGCCACTGGGGGGCGACGTGGGGCCCGAACATGTGGTCGTACGCGAGGAACAGGGCGAACCGTGGATCTGGATGGCCGTGGCGGCGGCCGATCAGCGTGCGGGGCGCATCGTGCGCATGCGGCCCGACGGGCGCGACCGCGAAGTGGTCTTTGCATCCACCGGCCGGCCGCTGGGATTCGACTTTGACAGCGCCGGCGCCCTGATCGTCGCCGATCCCATGTTCGGCGCGCACGGCGGACTGCTGCGGGTGACCGGGCGTGGAGCCGACGCCTCGACGGAGCTGCTCACCGACCGTGTCGGTGACACGCCGCTGCGTTATGTCGATGCGGTGGTCGTCGCGACGGATGGCCGGATCTATCTGAGCGACGCCTCGCAGCGATTTGGCGCACGCGAATTCGGCGGCACCTTCGAAGCCAGCGTGCTCGATATCATCGAACACCAGTGCAGCGGACGCATTCTGCAGTACGATCCCGCGACGCGGGCAACGGTCGTGGTGCTGCGTGATCTGTGCTTTCCCAACGGCGTCGCCCTGTCGCACGATCAACAGACGCTGTTTGTCGCCGAAACCGGCGCGTATCGCATCTGGCGCGTGCGCGTGGATGCGCGGGAGCTCAGTGCCGCGCACGCAGCGCACACGCCTGATCCGCGCGCCGCGATCGTGCTCGACAATCTGCCGGGATACCCGGACAACCTCATGCGCGGCACCAACGGCCGCATCTGGACCGGACTCACCAAACCCCGCAGCGGCTTCATCGACACCAACGCGTCACGCCCGTGGCTGCGTGCGCTGGCCATGCGGCTGCCGACATTTCTGTGGCCCGTGCCACCCGCCTACGGCCACGTCTTTGCCTTCACCGAAGACGGATATGTCGTGGAGGATCTGCAGGATCCGAGCGGTGCGTACCCGGAAACAACAGCGGTCACCGAGTTCGGTGACCGCTGGTTCATTCAGAGTTTGCACGCGACCACGCTGGGCGTGATCACCCAACCCGCTACGGCACGATAACGCGACCGGCCGCGCCGGTAGAGTCTTTGCGACTGGCCAGGTGATCGGCCATCTGCAGACGCGGGATCCCGTTCACCATCCACTCGGGCGCCGGCTTGCCCATGAGATAGTGATCGAACCACTCCGCCTGCCGCACCGCATAGTCCTTCTGGTTCACGGGACGCGCCAGTCCGTGATTCTCGCCGACATACTCAAGCAGGATCACTTCCTTGTTCAACTGTCGCAGCGTATTGAAGTGCGTGATGCCCTGATTGAAGTCCACCGCGCCGTCCTTGTCGTTGTGCAGCAGGATCAGCGGCGTCTTCTGCTTGTTGGCATGGAACGCGGGTGAGTTGCGAATGTAGGCGTCGTAGTTGTCGATGAAGTTGCCCTTGAAGCGCCCCTGGCTCGCTTCAAAGATTGCCTGATTCGAGCCACCGGTGTTCCAGTACACCGAGCTGTACATGCTCACCATGTCGGTGAGTGCCGCACCGGCGATGGCCGACTTGAAGATGTTGGTCTGCGTGACCAGAAACGCCGTCTGGTAGCCGCCCCACGAGTGGCCCCAGAGTCCCACGTTCGCCGCATCCACCATGCCCGTGGCAATCGCGGCCTTCACGGCCGGCACCACGCTCCACACCGCCGACATGCCCGGATCGTTCAGCTTGTAGACGATGTCCGGATCGAGCACGATGTAGCCGCGGCTGGTGTACATGCGCGCGCTGGGCGTCTGCGTTTCGCTGGGCGCCACAAAACCATTCTTGTTTTGCGAGCGCTTTTCGTAAATCGTGACCAGCATCGGGTACTTCTTGCCCGGCTCGTAGTTGGCGGGCAGATACATCGCCGCCTGCAGCTTGTCGCCCTTTTCGCTGGTGTAGTTCACCAAGCGCGTGCCACTCGACCACGCCAGCTCCTTCACCTGCGGATTGGCATCGGTCAGGCGACGCGGATTCTTGAAATCGGCGCCTGACACCCAGAAGTCGGGGAACTCGGTAAACGTCTGCCGAGAGAACGCGTACACGTCGGCGTTCTTCGCCTTGGTGATGGCGTAGCGTGCATCTTCAAACAGAATGGTCTTCGCGCCCGGTTGGCCGGGATCAACGCGCGACACCCCTTCTTTCTTGGTCCACTCGCCATACGTGCCGATGTACAGTGGCTTACTCAAATCAATCGGCGCGGCCGCACCACCAAAGCCACCACCGCCTCCGCGTCCACCGCGACCGGCCGCGGCCACCGCTGCATCATCAGCCCAGTTGTAGAACTGACGATAGCGAATCTGCGCGCGCTTGCCGTCACCGGTGAGATTCACCGCGCGCGCACCCGCCGCGGCCGGCACCTGCCAGATATCCCAGTTGTCGGAGAGCAGCACCGACGTGCCGTCTTTGCTCCAGCCACGTGCCGGAATGGCCAACGGCAGAATGTTGTTGTGATCGTCTTCGGTATTCACGAAGCTCGTGGGCACGCCGCGCGTGATGTTCGTGCTGTCGAACGTCGCGAGATTGAGCACCCAGTAATGTCCGTCGGCGCCCCACATCAGCGACTTCGTGCCATCCGGCGACGGCGCCCCGATACCGCCCGCGCGCTTCTTCCAGATCAACTTCTTCGCGCCCGTCTTGAGATCGATCGCGTAGTAGTCGTTGTAGTTGCGACCGGAGTAGCTCGCCGCCTGTGCATACGGCGAGTTATCAACGCCGTAGGCGTACTTGTCGCCGGCCACGACGGTCACGTTCCGCATCTTGGCATCGGCGAGACGCACGAACTTGTCGTCGTCAAAGCGGTACTCGGCGAGAAAGTTGAACGCCCGATCTGCCGCTTCCTGCACCATCTGCTGCGACTGCAACCGATCGTCCTTGCCGTGCCAGAGAATGAGCGAGGGCAACGAATCGGCCGCCGTGCCACTCGCGCCACGTCCCGCGGCCGTCTGGTTGATCGTGCCGCCCGCGCCGGGCGCGCCGGCCTGAATGAGCGGGTTGGCGCCGCCGCGCCCACCGGCCACCGTGGCAGCCGGCTTCACGCCTTCGCGAATGCCAAAGAACGCCATCGACAAGTCGGCGGAGAATCGCGGCGCGCGTTCGGATGCGAGCTTCCATCCCGCCGGGAAATCACTGCGGCCGGCCGGATTGAACACTTTGGAAGACACCGACGCGCCGCCGATGCCGCGGAACACGGCCACCGAGAACACCGTGTCGCGTGTGCCGGTCGTGCTGATCTTCCCCTTCATCACCGTGAGCGCCTGCGTGCTGTCGGTCCACGCGAGATGGCGATACAACACATCCTCGCTGTCGATCGATCGGATGGCGCCAGTCGCCATGTTGCGCACCTGCACGGCGTTGCCGATCTGGTCGGTGTTTTCCATGGTGTACGCCAGCCAGTTGCCGTCTTCGCTGAAGTCGTACTGGCCCACGCGGCCCATGTTCTGCCGCTCACCCGACGCGAGGTTCACCAGCAGCAGGTCGGCGGCACCGCCGGTTGTTGGCGCGGGCGCGCCGCCAAACCCGCCACCCGGTGCGCCGCCCGGCGCGCCACCAGGACCACCCGCCGCGCCGCCGGCCTGCATCACCACCCACGTGGGCGTTTCCGCATTGAAG
>JAGNMU010000165.1 GCA_017991005.1 Gemmatimonadaceae bacterium
TGATCACGAACAGCACCCTGGCCCTCGTTCGACTGCTCACGCCGACACGGCGATTCGTGCTCTTCGGCAGCGACGACGAGAGCGCCACACGATTCACGGTGTCTGCGAGATCGCTGATCACCACCGATCGGGAGGGTCGACAACGCCCTCGCCGACTACGACGCGCGAAACTGCTGACCATGGCCACGATCGGGCTGCTCCTGGGCGCCCCAGCGATCACGGAGGCCCAGCCGAAGCGTGAGCCGACCGCCAGTCGGCCACTGCGTCTCGCCGTCTTCAATTCTCGGATCGTCTTCGACGCGATGCCCGAGCGAGCGGCGGCCGAGTCGACCTTTGCGCTGGAGCAGGCCAAGGCGCGCACCATGCTCGGCGCGGCGTCGGACTCACTGCGCGCAGCCGTGGATGAATTCACCCGCGCTGAGCAGCAGTTGACGCCCCGGCAACGCGAGGCCGCGGCGATGCACCTGCGAGCCCGCGAGCTCATGGTCGAGGAGATGATGGCAAACCTGGATGCCGTCATGCTCCAGCGAAACGAGGAGATCCAGACCCCCATGCGATCGCGACTGCGCCAGGCCGTGCGCGATCTGCGCATCAGCCGCGGCTATGACCTGTTGATCGATCTCGCCGACGAATCCCGATTCATCGAAGCGGATGACCGGATCGACGTCACCGCCGCGCTGGTGAAGGCGGTACGGACCGCGACGGCACCGCGACGGGAGCTGCCTGCACGATGAGGGAAGAACGTTGGTACCGTACGCCGGTACCGAAGGCGCTCGAGACTTACACGAACAACCGTTTGCGCGCCGCATCCGTCAGTGCCACGACGGCCGGGTGGACCAGCTTGCGTTCCACACTGATCGCATAAAACCGCTCCCGTACCTCCGGCAGTCGACCCACAACACGGACGCCATAGTGTCGCCGAATCTGCGGTTCGACGACCGTCGGCGCACAGAAGAGGCCCATGCCCTCCTGGCCGAACACCTGCAGGATGGCCACATCCTCGACCTCGGCCACCACATTCGGCACCACCTCCTGACTGATGAACCAGGCATCGAGCGAGCGCCGCAGTGCCGTGTTCTCTGTCGGCAGCAGGAAGGGAGCGCCATCGAGCGACCGGGGGAAACGACGCCGGTGTGCCTTTGCAAGCGCGTCGGTGGCAAACACGGTCACACCGCACTCACCGAGCAGGTGGTTGAATGTGCGCACCGGCAGAATGGGCGACGCGGGAGTATCGGCCAGCACGACATCGAGTGCGTGTACGGCCAGGTCGGCCACCAACCGATCGGTCTTGTCGATGCGACAGGTGATTCGCAGGCGGGGCGATGCCGCGAGTGCCGGCTGCAGCAGCCGCCACGTGGTGAGTTTCGGCAAGGCGTCAGAGATGCCGACAACGAGCCGGGCGGGCGCGACACTGTCACCGCGCGCCAGCGCCTCCGTCAGCTCACGTCCCGTGCGAAACATCTCGTCCGCGTAGCGGAAGACGAGCTGCCCCGTCTCGCTCAGCGTGCGCGACCGACCGCGACGCTCAAACAATGAGGCCCCGAGTGATTGCTCGAGCACCTTGAGCTGGGCGCTGATGGTGGGCTGCGTGAGATGCAGCACGCCCGTGGCACGCGCAATGCTGCCTTCACGGGCGACGACCCAGAAGTACAGCAGGTGTTGGTAGTTCAGGGTGTTGAGGCTCAGAGCGGCCATGTCGCGAACCACGGATTCGGTGTGAGATATGTGGCATCCCGCACGTGCACCTGACGTGGGCGGTACCACTGCCAGGATGAATGTTTAGCAGCAATCCATAGAGATTACCAATGGACGTGCAGGACTGCGCGAGCAATCAAATGTCGGCGACACACTGATGTGAAAGCGCATCAATCAAGTTAACTATCTCCGGCGTCCGCCGACCGATGGCATCAGCGCACTTCCCTCAAGTGGTGAACACGTGAAACCGTTACCGATGTGGGTATCGTCGCTGCTCCTCGTCATACTCGGCACGCCTCACGCCGTATCAGCCCAATCCCACCTCACGCGCACCAACCCGGCTGGAGCGCACGCCGTCGGTCTCCGGATCGTCGAGCAGTATGATCGGTCTCGCGGGTATCGCGGCGTGACCGACCCGTATACCGGGCAAGCGACCACGGGTGAACGCGCGC
Source organism: Gemmatimonadaceae bacterium (assembly GCA_017991005.1). GTDB lineage: Bacteria > Gemmatimonadota > Gemmatimonadetes > Gemmatimonadales > Gemmatimonadaceae > Gemmatimonas. Next base: position 2,148 of record JAGNMU010000165.1, read on the forward strand.
GCCCGATTCAGACGTTGATCTGGTACCCCGCAGAAAAGGGCACGGGCTCGGTGGTGCACGCCGAAGACTACGTGCGCCTCGGCGCAACGGCTGACGAGTTTGGACAGGCGCCAGCAGAGCGGGATCGACTGGAAGCCGCCTACGTGAGTCGCCGTGTCGGTTCCCTCTCTCCATCACGCGCGAAGGCCGAGCTCACCGCCACCGTGCTCGCCAACCGGAATGCGACTCCCACCGTCGGGCGCTTCTCGGTCGTCATCTATGCACCCAGCTATCGGGCCGACGCGTTCGAGAATGCCGATCTCTGCGAGTATCTCGCGAGTCATGGTTACATCGTCATCGCCAGCCCGAGCGTGGGTCAGACGCCGGGAGGAATGACGGATGACCTGGAAGGCGCCGAAACCCAAATGGGCGACATCGAATTCCTGATCGGCTATGCGTACGGCGTGCCCGAGGCCGATACACACCGTCTCGCGGTGATCGGATATAGCTGGGGCGGCCTGGCGAATGTCATGGCGGCCGCCAAAGACTCGAGAATTCTCGCGCTCGTCGCCCTCGATGGTTCGGTGCGCACGTACCCCGCCGTCATCGAACAGTCTCGGTTCCTGACGCCGGCGCGCGTCACCGCCCCACTGCTCTACATCGCCGCCACGCCGAAACAGGTGGAAAGCTTGTCATCGGACGTGAACGCCGAGACGAGCTTTCTGAATCGCATCAAGTACGCTGACCTGTATCGCGTCACCCTCGCTCCGTACGTCCATGCGAATTTCTCCGTCATGGGGCAGCGGTTCATGGCGGACGATGCATACGGCAACTACAACAAGGACGAGTTGTCCACCGCGAACGGATGGCTCGAGCGGTATGTCGCCAACTTCCTCGACGGCTACCTGAAGGGCGATGCGGTCGGCCGAGCGTTCCTGGACACGCCCGGCGACAAGATCGGTGCACCACCGCATCTGCTGACAACGTTCGTCGCGAAAGCACAGGGCGTGCCTCCCACCCAGAGCGCGTTCGCGGCAGAGCTGGCGCGGCAGGGATTCGACCGGGTCTCCGCGGTGTACTCGGCGTTCAAGCAACGTGACTCGAGCTTCACGCTCTCCGAAGTCGAGGTGAACGCGTGGGGCTACAAGCTGATGAGAGCCGGCCAGACGAAGTCGTCAGTCGCTATCCTGCGTCTGAACACCGAACTCCATGCAGATAGCTGGAACGCGTTCGATAGTCTTGGCGAGGCATACGCCCAGGTCGGCAATAAGCCGATGGCCATCGACTGTTTTCGAAAGTCGCTCGCGATGAACCCCAACAACACCAACGCGGTGGCGTCGCTCAAGCAACTCGGCGCGAGGCCGTAGCAGCGCACCGATGGAACATTCGGTGCGCGGGAAGCGGGACGTGTTCCCGACCCGCATTGGCAGCGGTGTGCCACGCGGCGTGAGGATCCCTGAGGCGGCCGCAGAACGTCCCATTACAATTACGTGGGCGATGGATCGCCAAAGCGGGCCAGATAGTGCCAGACCTTCTTGAGGTCCTGCGGGTGATGACGCTCCGTGCGCACCGCCACCTCAAGAATGGCTGGGGTGAGCCATCCATCGACAGCCACCGACCGGCCCAGCGCCACGTACTCTGAACCTCGATAGCTCGGATACCGTGCCATCTCGTCAACGTGGAGGCGAAAGCCCGGGTGCCATTCGAGAGTACACGGGAGTTGGCGTGCGAGCGCCTCGACGTCGGTGTCGCGAAAGCAGGGGTCGAGGACAAGTGCCTCCACGTCGACAGCGAGTCGAAGGGGGCCATGCACGTGCGCTTCGATGTAGTCGTCGAGTCGGTCCCGCTGATACGTTGTGGCGAGGTCGATGAGGCTCATTCGAGACGCCGTACCGAACGCGGACGGGTCGAAGCAGGAATCGGGAAAACAAAACGTGCAGCGCGACGCGATGTCCGGACGAAGTCGCAGATGGGCGGAACCGAACCGAGTGGCCGCTCCGGTGGCGCGGCGGCGAAAGTTCAGTGCGCCGACTTTCGGGCGCTCGTTGGTGGAGGCGGTATCGTAGGCGCCACCGAAGAGCCGAGTCTCCCAATGCCAGCGCTCGCCTCCGGCGAATGCCGAAAGGCTTCCGTTCCCGGTGCCCGTTTCGAATTGCGAGCGGTACTCCCCGTCGTTCGCCAAGGCATGAAGCAGCGGGACGTCTCGGTGGAGTCTGGCCGGATGAAAGTTGATCGTTACTCGCAGTGTCGGATCGAGCGGACCACCGTCGCTACGCGCTGCCACGTGGGCGATCGCATGCTGCTGCGGAGAATCCGACGGTGGCACCCAGATGCGTGTGTCCATGATTTCAATCGAGGCCGGATGAACCAGCGCACACGCTCACGGCGTCAGACGCCCGAGCGGTTCATCGGGACCTTCCAGTCGCGCATCCGCGCGTCGTGCGATGCGGAGCGTTGCCGTGCTCAGCACACTCCCGATCCCACCGAATCCTGCGATAGACGCGACGAGGACACCAAACGGAAGTGCCGGCCCGGTAGCAGCCAACGCAAGCAGCACCGGGAGACTCCCCGCCGCAACAAACCCCCAACCGGCCACTCGCCGCGCGGAGAGCGTCGCAAGGGATTGGCCGCGCTCCCGACGCGCAAGCAACCACGCGAAAAGGCCACCCCCAACCCCACCGACGAGGAGCCCTCGCACCGCCACGGCGACGAGTTCGCGTGCCCCGAACATGGAGGCGGGCACCAGGTCTGTGGCGAGTCCGAGCGCGAGCGATCCCGTCGCGAGTGTAGCAAGAGCGACGCCCCACGTGATGGCAATGCCGACGAGACCGCGAAAACGCCGACTGTTGTTCACTGTCCGAATCTGGTGTGAGGGGACGACCGGTCCGCAGCAGCGATCTCATGAAGATGTGCGCGCAGCGGGCGGCCGCCACCACGCCAATCAGCGCTGGCGGGAATGCTCCAGCACCTTAGATGCCGAACATCATCGGCGTCTCTCCACCCCCCCCCCAGAATCTCGCGCGTGAACGGAGAAGCCACCATCGGCGCGCTGCACCGCGTCGAGAATCTTCGCGAACCGTCGTGACCGCAGCGGATCGTTCGGCGGTGCCCGTGCAGGCGTCCAAGGCCGCCGTAAACAGGAGACAGAGAGCTCTTCTGGTGAGAGCGCGAAGGGGATGTGTGAACAGATCGAGTGGCAGTCCCGTGAGCGTGGTGGCCGGTTCGATGTTGGTATCGGCCTCACGTCCGTCTGCGGCACGCATCGTCACCCCACGCGCGCCTTCTTGCCATGGCGCCAGATCCCGACGGCAACGAGGCCGATACTCGGCCAAAAAGTGAGGCCGGCAAGTATGCCGAGGTACACCGGGTTCGGATTCGGATCGTGGTAGAATCCAAGGCGTGCGGCGACCATGAAGCCAACCAGCGGGCCGGTGCCCACGACGAGGCCAATGAGTCCAACACGAACCCACCAGGATTTCAGATAGTCCGCCATCGTGCGTGCTCCTGTCGGTATGTCGCTAGCGCTCTGCCGCGCGGCCGCACCACGATACGACCGGCGATCGAAGTAGGCCAGTCGCTGCGGCCCCGTCGGCAGCAGCGATCCGTTTGGCGCGAAAATCGAAGCCCTTCGATCAGAACCGTTCTGCAGTAGCCGGCAACGCCCACGTGGGGCTCGTCAATCCAAAGCGCTCAAAGAGGGCGCGCGCCTCGTCGGTGGTCCACTTCGTCCAGTGTGGATCGAGATGGCGTCCATACCACGCTTGAGCGAACGCCCACACGTTTGAGAGCGGTTGCACATCTCCACGAGGTATCGCATGCCGGGCGCACCAGCGATCGACGGCGGCGGGAGTCTCGAAAACCAGCATCGTGCTGCAGGTGTACGTGACGTTTTCCCACGCCTGCGACATGGGAATCGGAAAGTGCACGTAGTAGTCGGGCGGATTCACCGCGCCGTTCTCAATTCGTAGCGTCACTGGGGTTGCCTCACCGCCGAGCCTCGTCGTGATCGTGGCGTTCGCCCCCAGCAAGGCAACAATGCCGAGCGAACACCACGCACAATTGCCCCACCAACCGCGGCCTCCACTCTCAACCCAGAAGAGGGTGGGCGCGGCAGAGAATGGGTGCATCGCCCAAATCTCGCCACTCGTCGGGTGTAGCACGACACCGTGATACGCCGCGAGGGCCCGCAGCGCGTCAGCGACGATCACCTCGTCGAGTGCGAACATCCGACTGAGCTGCGCAATGGATGGGGCCGTGCCATGGTCGATGAAGTGCCGGCCGATCGCTGAGTGAAGAGCACCATGGGTCAGAGTCATGCGCATACGGTCCAGTTGTGGGATGTCAGCGACCCGCCACACTTTGACGCGCGGCGACGCCAATGGTCGCGCCGCTTAGCGCTCCCACGCCACCTGCGGCGACGGATAGTAGTTGATCCCCAGCAGTCTCCATCGCGGCGCATGCGCCGCAATGCGCGTGCGGAACCCATCCCAGCTTCGCTGCGCCGTCGCACTCCATCCAACCTCCGCCAACGCGGGCAGACGTGGCATGAGCAGGTACTGCGCCGCGTTGAGATTCTTCACCGTCTCGCTCCACAATGGCGCTTCCACGCCCAGAATGGACTGTTCGGTAAGCCCGGGTGCGTACGTGGCCGGGTCCCAGTCGTACGCAGTTTGCAGCTCGACATAGCCCGCCCAGCGGAGTCCCACCTCGGTGGTCGGTGTGTACTTCATGTCGAGATACGTACGCGCGCCCGGTGACATGATGAGCTGGTTTCCTTGCTTCACCGCCAAGAGCGCCGTGTCGCTGCGCCAGAGCTGCGCGATACTTCCCTTGCGCAGCTTCGCTTTGCCGACTTCTTCCCAGCCCACCATCGTCTTGCCGTACTTGGCCACGATGGCCTGCGTGCGCTCCACGAATCGCGCGTACTGTTCGTGGGTGAGCACTTCGACTTCGTCGCCACCAATGTGCACGTACGCGCCCGGTGTCATGGCCGCGATCTCGCGCACCACGTCGTTCACGAATTTCCAGGTGATGGCCTTGTCGGGGCACAGGGCACTCCACCCCACGCGTATGCCCGTATACACGCCCGCCGGCTGCGTGCCCGCGCCAAAGATGCTCGGCGTGGGGCGACTGCATCCGAGACGCGGATACGCCGCAATGGCGGCGTTGGTGTGTCCGGGCATGTCGATTTCCGGCACCACCGTGATGTGCCGCGCCGCAGCGTAGCGCACGATGTCGGTGTAGTCGGCCTTGGTGTAGAAGCCACCCGACGCTCCCCCTACCTCGGTGCTGCCGCCGACCGTCGTCAGCTTGGGCCAACTCGCAATGGCGATGCGCCACCCCTGATCGTCAGCCAGGTGCAGGTGCAACCGGTTCAACTTGTACAGCGCCATCAGGTCGATATGCTGCTTGACCTCGTCCACCGTGAAGAAGTGCCGCGCGACATCGAGCATCGAGCCGCGCCACGCAAAACGTGGCGAGTCCGTGATGCGGCCCGCCGGCACCGACACCACCGGCGCGAGCCGCAACGCACTCTGCTCTGCCTCGACACCCCACGGCAGCAGCTGACGCAGCGTGGCGACGCCGAAAAACACGCCGGCGGGAGTGCGTGCCACAATGCGTATCGTGTCGGCCGTGATGTCGAGCGTGTAGCCCTCGTCACGCGTGCCAGGCGGCGTCACCACATTGGCCAGCGCACTCGTGTCGACGCGCAGCAGCAGCACGTTGCCTGGTGCCGAGGCGGCGCGATTGGCTCGTCGCACCGGCAATCGCAGCGCCGTCGACTTGCGCAGGATGCGCGCGAGAAACTCGCCCGTCTGCATCACCTCGGCCGAGCCGTCGATCACGATGGCGGTCGACGCAGAGAAAACGAAAGGCGCCCCCGTGGCGGCTACCACGCTCGTGGGGATTGGCACCAGGCGATGCGCATCGAGCGTGGTGAGCGGCGCCGACACCGCCGGCGCGGCGGCAGGCGCAGCCTGCGAGAGCAGCGAGGTCGCTGGGGCGACACCGAGGAATACAAGGGCCGACCAGACGCGGTGGCCGGCACGGGAGGCACGTCGAGGTGTGAACATGGCGGGAATCTACGTTGCAGCGAGATCCCCTCAAGCGAGATCTGCGCTGTGGCGCCTGGGCCAAGGAGGGGACGTGCGTACACCTCCGGACGTCCCGAGCGCGAGTTTCCTTCGAGAAAGGCAACTAGCGATTCGCTGATCCCGCGACGGTCGTGGAACCGGTCGTAACGCTCCAAACTCGACGCTGCCTTTCCAGCGTCAGCGTGTGCACCAGGCGATCCGTCCAGCGCTTGCCTGCAGTCGTCCGCAAGCCACGCAGTTCTTCCACTACCACCGTGGCACGTCCGTTTGAAACGATCGGTCGCAACGTTGCGATCAGGACGGTCACGCCTTCCGCCGGCTCGCGGCACGACTGCCCGCGGCACG